>JASFFM010000216.1:0-7593 GCA_050124295.1 Desulfobacterales bacterium
TATTTTGTAATAACAATTTTATCTTCGCACCGCCCGGGTCCATTACGGATATCCCGGATGGCAGTCCATCCTGAGGTTGCAACCCGCTTCGCAAACCAAGAAGGGAGGTATCCCATGGAACCACGTCGCCCAGCCTTTGCCGGCAGCTGGTATCCGGACGATGAGCAGTCCTGCCGGCGGCAAATCGAACAGTTCCTGGCCGAGGATGCGCAGCAACCCGAACTTCCCCTGCCCCCCCGGGCCGGTTTGGTGCCCCACGCCGGATGGTATTTTTCCGGTCAGATCGCCTGCCGCGTCATTCAAGCCCTTGGGGAGGGGCCGAGACCCGACGCGATTGTGCTCTTCGGCATGCACATGCATCCTTCCCAACGCCCGGTCATGATGGATCGGGGGGCCTGGGAGACACCCATGGGCACGCTTTCGATCGCCGAAGATCTGGCCCGATACCTGGCCAAGCGCCATCGCTTCACCCTTGAAACGCCGCAAGACCCCAACCAAGACAACACCATCGAACTCCAACTGCCGTTTATCCGGTTTATTTTCGGCGATATCCCGATTCTTCCCATTGGCGTTCCGCCCTCTTCAACGGCTTTAGAGATCGCTCGGTCGGTCATCGAGGGCGCAGGCAGCCTGAATATGAAGGTAAAGATCCTGGGATCGACCGACCTGACCCACTACGGCCCCAACTACGGATTCACCCGCCATGGTAAGGGCGCCAAGGCGGCCGCCTGGGTCAAGGAGCAAAACGACCGCCATTTTATCGATGCGGCGCTGCAATTGAAACCGGCGAAAGTCATCGAGGAGGCCTTGCACAACCGGAATGCCTGTTGCGCCGGGGCGGCCGCCGCGGCCATCCAGGCGGCACTCGACCTGGGGGTATCCCAAGGCATTTTGATGGCCTATACGACCAGCTACGACAAAATCCCCGGTGACAGTTTTGTCGGCTATGCTGGCATTGCATACTGCTGAGCAGCGGCCTGCCCCGTTGACCAGACCGCCCTTGGAAGGGCGCTGAGAAGGCGGCGCGTGACGATCAAAGGCCGCGGCGCTCGCGAAAAAGGGTGTAGAGCATTTCCATACGTCCGGGCTGATTGCCGGTGCCTTTGTCCACGATGACCCGCCAGGAGGAATGATTTTCCAGCAGCACCAGGGCCTGGGTAATACGTGCCAGGATGGCCGCCGGATCAGCGCCCTGGAGCGCGATTTGCTCGCGCTCATCGAAGGAAACGGCATCACCGGCGCTCATGCCGTTCGGCAGGCCAACCAGGATCGACCCTTCGCCGATTTCGACCAGGGCCCGGTTCAGGGCCGCGGCCAGCCGAGGCGCCACCGGGGACAGGTCGCGGTGTAGTTCCCGGGCCAATTCATAGGGTGTCATGACCATCCTCCTTCCAATCGCCGCGGAACATCGCCTCAGCGCGTGCTTGGATGCCCCTGTTTCCGTTGGCGATCGATCTTGGCCCAGGGATCCCTCAGGGTCACCGTGCGGTTAAAAACCGGGTGGCCCGGCAGGCTGTCCCGGGCATCCAGGCAGAAATAGCCCAGCCGCTCGAATTGAACCGTGGTCCCCATTTCGATTTGACCCAGGGCGGGCTCGAGTTTGCACGCCGTAAGCGATTGCAGGGATTGGGGATTCAAACATTTTCGAAAATCGCCCTCGCCGGCCGCCTCCGGATCCAGTTCCGTAAATAATCGGTCGTAGAGCCGCACTTCGGCATCAATGGCCTCGGCCGCGGCAACCCAGTGGATCGTCGATTTGACCTTGCGACCATCCGGGGCGTTGCCACCGCGGGTCGCCGGGTCATAGGTGCAGCGCAGTTCGATGATCTCGCCGGAAGCGGGATCTTTGATCACATCCGTACAGGTAATGAAAAAAGCATAGCGCAGGCGAACCTCCCGGCCGGGTGCCAGGCGAAAGAACTTCTTGGGAGGATCTTCCCTGAAATCATCCTGTTCGATATAGAGAACCTTTCCGAAAGGCACCCGGCGTGTGCCGAAACCATCGTCCGTGGGGTGGTTCAGCGCTTCAAGCGTTTCCGTCTGGCCTTGCGGATAATTCTCAATGACCACCCGCAGGGGATTTAAAACACCCATGAAACGTGGCGCCCGCTCGTTCAAATCTTCCCGGATGCTGTATTCCAGGAGGGCCAGATCCACCATGCTGTCACGTTTGGCAACGCCGATCCGATCGCAGAAATTCCGGATCGCCTTTGCCGTGTATCCCCGGCGCCGGATACCGGAGAGGGTGGGCATGCGCGGATCATCCCAGCCCGCAACGATCTTCTCTTCCACCAGTTTGCGAAGTTTGCGTTTGCTCAAAACCGTGTAGCTGATGTTGAGACGGGCGAACTCATATTGCCGGGGGCGGCTTGGCACGGGCAGATTGTCGATGAACCAGTCGTAGAGCGCACGGTTGTTTTCAAACTCCAGGGTACAGATGGAATGGGTTACCCCCTCGATGGCGTCCGACAGGCCATGCGCGAAATCGTACATGGGATAGATGCACCACCGATCACCGGTGCGGTGGTGGGCCACCTTGCGGATGCGGTAGATCGTTGGATCGCGCAGACTAAGGTTGGCGGCGGCCATGTCGATTTTGGCCCTTAGGACATGGGTGCCATCCGCAAATTCGCCGGCCCGCATCCTCGCCAGCAGATCCAGGTTTTCTTCCGCCGAGCGCTCCCGGTAGGGACTGTTGCGACCGGGTTCGGTGAGGGTGCCGCGGTATTCACGAATCTCATCCGCGCTCAAGCTATCCACATAGGCCTTACCGTCCCGGACAAGCTGTAGCGCGAACTGATAGAGTTGCTCGAAGTAGTCGGAAGCGTAATATTCGCGCCCCTCCCAGTCAAACCCCAGCCAGTGCACATCTTGCTTGATGGAATCCACATACTCCACTTCTTCCTTCGTTGGGTTGGTGTCGTCAAAGCGCAAATTGCAGACACCGCTGTAATCCCGTGCCAGACCAAAATTGAGGCAGATGGACTTGGCGTGTCCGATGTGCAGATAGCCATTGGGTTCGGGGGGAAATCGCGTCATGATGGAAGGATGCCGACCGGAGCGAAGGTCAGCGTCGATGATGTCGCGGATAAAATTGGAAGGGGGCTTTTTCTCACTCATAGAGTCCATCCCGATAATAAACGTTTCCTCCAGGCAGCCATATCCACCGCCCTAAAAGGTCAGAGCACCATGTGGCGGTCAGGCCGAATCAGGGTTTCAAAAGATATACGCTTTCCGGCGGCCGTTGCGCAACCCCTCCCCGCCATCATGACCGATCCCGATGCAGGATGCCGGACGCCGCCGTTGATCAGCCCTCACCTGTCGGTGCCCCGGATTCTTTCGGCGTCTTGACACGGGCCCGACCCGGCTCAGCCTCCCGGCCGTCGCTCATGGGCACCAGGCGAACGTAGTTCGCGTTTTCGCCCCCCCCGTGGGCGCCCTCCGCGATCAGTTGCGCCAGTTGGGCGGCGATTTTCACCGTGTAGTGGCCCGGATCCCAGTAATGGGAATCCTCCATGGTGATCGGTGAGGGGATATTGAAGTTGAGGACACAGGTCCGGGGACGGTTTTCGGCCACATTTGCCAGTCGCCGCAGGAATTCCTGCCAGCGGAGGGCTTCCTCCGAACCCGGCGTCGGCTGGGCGTAGTGATGGAAAGGGGTCACGATCAGGATCTTGTTGGTTTCGTCCGGAAGCTTGTCCAGCATGCGCTCCAAATAGCGCAAAGAGGGAAACGCCAGCGCCCGGATGGCCTCCGGGGCCATCGTGAACGGCGGATCGATCGCCTGAATAGGCTGTGGTTGCGGCGTACCGTAAATGTTCTCCCGGGCACGACGCAAGTCATATTCGTCCATGGGTTTGGTGAAATCCGTATAGCCGTCCCGACCGTATTTGTAAGTCTGTATCCCGGTCAGGTAAAGAAATTGACGCCAGGCATGCTTGAGTGTGCGGAAGCGATAAGGAGGAAAATTATTGTAAGGGTTTTGGTCGTACAGCCAGGCCGGCCATATCGATGGATCAGCAAGCTGGGGTTGAAAATGCTTGGCCTTAAAATGGACATGGTCAATCCCGATAATAATGGTTTTGGGATTCGGGTGATGGCGAAGAAAAATGTCCAGTATGGCTTCCTGCATAGAGACGGAGGCGGCATTCATGGCCAAATTGACGAACCGGCTGCCAAATTTGCGGTTTAGATCCACGGGACGCAGCAGACGAACGGTGGATGTGCCGATGATGGCACTGTCAAACCGCGCGGAGCGGGCCAGTCCCGGGTAGAAGAAGGGTTGATCGCGGTCAACGGGAACGCGTTCCCAGTTCGGGGAGAAAGGGATCGAATCGTATGGGTCCACGACGAGAATAAAAGCGTAACCACCGATGAAAAGCACGGCCACCAGAGTGAGGAAGGCACGAAAAAATGTTTTCCATCCGCTGTTAAAACTGAAAATAGACAAACTCCGAATATCCTTCATCGCCGATGAGTAAAACCAGATAGAAAAACAGGCCGGCCGCCACTGCCGCAAAGGCCGGACGCGGCGACAGCTTTTCAAGGGCCAGTCTGTGGCTGGTGGGTCCCAGAAGGGCCGGCAAGGCAAACAGCAGGACACTCCAGCGATGGGGCACATCATTGACCACCAGCGACCAGCCGTTCCAGCCGGCCATGGTCGCCAGCATGGTCCAGGCATGCGGCAGTGTTTCCGAGCGGAAAACAACCCAGCCGAAGACGACAAAGAGCATCGTCGCCGGCCAGGCGATCATGCGGGGCAATCGGCGGCCGGTTTTTTGCCACAGGTGATTGCCGATCAATCCACAGCCATGCCACGCGCCCCAGAGGACAAAGGTCCACCCGGCGCCGTGCCACAAACCACCTAAGACCATCGTTACCATCAGGGCGTAGATCTGGCGCGGCAGGCCAAAGCGATTGCCCCCCAGCGGGATGTAAAGATAATCCCGCAGGAAACGGGAGAGGGTGATATGCCAGCGGCGCCAGAAATCGCGTATGGAGAGCGCCACATAGGGCGCATTGAAATTGATGGGGATTGTAAATCCGAAAAACAGCCCCAAGCCGATCGCCATGTCGGAATAACCCGAAAAATCGAAATACAGCTGCAGCGTGTAGCCCCCTGCGGCAACCCAGGCCTCCGCCAAGGTCAGACTTTTCCCCGCGGCGATTTGCGCAAACAGCGGAGATGCGATTTCAGCCAGTTTGTCCGCCAGCACAACCTTTTTAAACAACCCCATGAGAAACAAGGTCATTCCGCGGGACAGTCGTTCAGCATACCCCTCCCGCAGGGGCGGCAATGCAAACTGGTCGATCAATTCATTGTGACGCACGATCGGGCCCGCGATCAGCTGGGGGAAAAACATCACGTAGAGGGCGTACAGACCCAAGGGATAGACCGGCGCATGGCCCCGGCGCAAATCCAAAAGATAAGAAATCTGCTGAAAGGTAAAGAAACTGATCCCCAGCGGAAGCACGATCTCCCAGGCGGTGAAGCCGGTGCCGAACACCAGGGAAAAATTGCCCGCGAAAAAATTAGCATACTTGAAAATCCCGATGATCAAAAGGTTGGCCCCAACCCCCACGAGCGGAATGGCGCGATGGCCATTCTTTCCGTAACGTCGCGCCAGCAGCCAGTTCATCATCACCGAGGTTAACAGCAGGGGCAGAAAGCGAACATCCCAGTATCCGTAGAAAAGGAGCGACGCCAGCAAAAGCCAACCCATCCGCCAGCGTGGTCGGGCCGCAAGCGCATAGTAGCCGATAATCGTGATCGGCATAAAAAGCGCTAAAAATATTTGCGAATTGAATAACATGTCAGCCAACCGAACGCGGACGGCAACCCCCGTGACGCCGTCAGCAACCCGCAGAGGCCTCCCGACCGACCCACTGGAAGACCATGATCGTGTCACGGATGCCCATGACCCGCGACGAGAACGAAAAAGGAGTTGCGGTCGGTAACCACAACTCCTTTGATAAGCTTGGCTGAGGGACCAGGATTCGAACCTGGATTGACGGAGTCAGAGTCCGTAGTCCTGCCATTGGACGATCCCCCATTGAAATACGGCGACCGGTTTACTACCCTAAATTGCTCAATGCGTCAAGCCCTTTTCCAATGGTCTCCGATCATGCGCACCGCTCTGAAATGAAAGCAGCCGCCTGTTTCAGGCGGTTGAGTGTTTGCTCTTTTCCCAAAACCCGGATGATCTCAAAGATCCCAGGACTCACCGTTTTACCCGTTAAGGCCACGCGCACCGGTTGGGCAATTTTGCCCAACTTGAGGCCGGAGGCTTCCATCGTTTGAACAAAGGCCGATTCGATGGAGGCCTCGCTGAAGGCGTCTTGGGCTTCCAGTTGCGCAATCAAAGACAAAAGCGGTTCGCGAATGGCCGGTTTAAGAAATTTGTGGGCGGCTTTTTCCTCATAAACAATCTCTTTCTGAAAATAGAATAAGGCCCCGTCAGCCATTTCCAGCAGGGTTTTGCTGCGCGGCTGCAACGTCTCGATGACCGCGGTAAGATAATCGGGCGACGGGTCGACAACGCCCCGCGCGGCCAGAAAAGGGGTTAAATGGGTCACCAGAGCGTCCGGGGTGGCCGCCCTGATGTGCTCGGCATTCAGGGCTTGCATCTTCTGGGGATCAAAAATTCCGGCGGACTTGCCGATGTTTTCCAGACTGAAAGCAGCGATCAGTTCTTCCCGGGTAAAAAATTCCTGGTCACCATGCGACCATCCGAGGCGCACGAGATAGTTCAAGACGGCATCCGGGAGGTAGCCCATATCTCTGTAGTCCGTCACGGACATCGCTCCGTGGCGCTTGCTCAGTCGGGCCCGATCGCTGCCCAGCACCATGGGAACGTGCGCGAAAACCGGTAGGGGTGCCTCCAGGGCCTTGTACAATAGAATCTGTTTCGGCGTATTGTTGACATGATCGTCCCCCCGGATGACGGTATTGACACCCATGGTGATATCATCGACAACCACGGCTAAGTTGTACATGGGCATGCCATCGCTGCGGCAGATGATGAAATCGTCCAGTTCATCATTCTGGTATACAATCGGTCCCTTGACCACATCCTTGATCACGGTCGTCCCTGTTTGCGGGGCCTTGAAGCGGACCACGGCTTTTTCCGAATGTGGGTGCTGCCTGGCGCGGCAGCGGCCGTCGTAGCGTGGCTTGCCTCCCCGCGCCATGGCGGCTTTCCGCATGGCTTCGATATCTTCAGGCGAGCAGGTACAATAATACGCGCGATCGCCATCGAGCAGTTTTTGGATATAGGACCGGTAAATGTCCAACCGCCGGGTCTGGTAATAAGGACCGTCATCCCAATCGATACCCAACCATTGGAGGGCTTCAAAGATGGCCTCGACCGATGCCCGGGTCGAGCGTTGAACGTCCGTATCCTCCAGTCGCAATACAAAGCGCCCGCCGGTATGCCGCGCATAAAGCCAGTTGAACAGCGCCGTGCGGGCGCCACCCACGTGCAGATATCCGGTCGGGCTGGGTGGAAATCGGGTCACAATCGCATCCATCCCTGATGCTCTCCTCTGGTTTTGATTCTGTCATCGCAACCTAAAAACCTTTTGGCCGTCCTT
>JASFFM010000217.1:0-7544 GCA_050124295.1 Desulfobacterales bacterium
TCCAGTTCGATCGAATAGGCCATAGGGATCTCCTCAGCGAATCATTGGGGTCGCATCTTAGCGAATCATTGGGGTCGCATCTTAATTATTAATTATTGGCTGCCGTCGATCGCTTCAATATCCTCTTACGAAACACTATATGATGGTCAACCCTATCGTTTGCATACATTAAATAAAATAATTAATAATTAAGATGCGACCCCGTTGACGCACTTGAACCACAAACTAATCTGCGGGATGAGCAAGGATCGCCATCGCCTTCTTCCTCAACGCCCCCGCCTTCAATATCTCACCATTGGGGTCATCGTTGAATACCTTCACCAGATCGAGGCCGATGGTCACTGCCTCCCGCGTCTGGAAGAGAAAGCGTCCGGGCGGGAAAATCTTTTCCGTGTTGCGGATCCGCACGACGGCCAGGGGCACATTGCAGCGGGCGGCGATCTTGAAGGCCCCCTCGTGCAGATCGACAGGCCCTCCGCCGGTGTTGCGGGTGCCTTCGGGAAAGACGAAGAGGATACCACCCGCCGCAAAAAAAGCGGGCAGGGTCTCCATGCTGCGGATCAGCCGTTCACCCGCCGGGCCAGACGCGGCGGCGGGCATATATCCGGCCTGGGCGATAAACCAGCCGAAGATCGGGGTGCGGAAAAAGCCGCTTTTGACGATGGTCTTCTGACGAGGATAGGTGGCGATAAACAGCAGCGGGTCCAGATAGGACAGGTGATTGCCGACCACCACGGTGCCCTGTAAATCCCGCACGGCGTCGGCCACCTTGATCTGCAAACCCGGCACGAGGCTGCCCAGCAGGGTGAAAAAACCACGGTAGAAACGGTTGTTGAGGCGCTGGAAAGCAAACTCGCGCGCCGGGTCGAACCACCTGGCCCATAAATAGAAGGGCAGGAAAAAAATGACGAAGCCCAGCGTAAAATAGAGCCACAGCAGCAGGGTGACCCCCGTATCGCGACCCAACGATGCCCAGCGACGGTCCATGACGTACCCCGAAATGGCGGCCGAAAACGCGGCTGCGTTACATTTTACGGATCATCAGGCAGGTATTCACCCCGCCGAAGGCGAAATTCTGAATGCCGGCCGTTTGGAGCGGGAAATCGATCAGACCGGGCGTATGCCGGATCATGGCGCAACGCGGATCGATGTCTTCCAGGTTGAGGGTCGGCGCCACGAAACCCTCCGCCATCATGTGCAGGGTCAGGATGGTCTCGATCACCCCGCAGGATCCCATGGTGTGCCCCATATAGCTTTTAAGACCGGAAATCAGGGGGGTCCGGGTGCCGAAGACATTGCGGATGGCCATGGCTTCGATGACATCCCCCATTTTGGTGGCCGTGGCATGCGCGCTGATGAAGTCGATATCTTCCGGGTTGAGGCGGGCCGCATCCAGACCGATCTTGAGGGTCGCCGTGATGCCGTCCACATTGGGGAAAATCAAATCACCGCCGTTGTTGTTGCAGGCGAAGCCCACCACTTCGCCGAGGATCTCGGCCCCCCGGCGGCGGGCGGCCTCGTATTCCTCCAGCAGCACGGCCCCGGCACCCTCGCCCACCACCAGGCCGTCACGGTCGGCATCGAAAGGCCGCGGCGTTCGGGAAGGGGTCTCGTTGAAGGCTGTCGAGCAGGCCAGCAGGTTGTCGAATACGGCCACCGTGGTGGTGTCATATTCATCCGCCCCACCGCAGATCATGGCATCCTGAAGGCCGAAACGGATCATCTCGTAGCCGAAACCGATGGACTGGCTGCTGGTGGTACAGGCCGTGGAGGAAGAAATCACCCGCCCGGTTATGCCGAACATCTTGGTGATATTGACGGCTGTGGTATGCACCATGGATTTCAGGTAGTCCACGGCGCCGATAGTGGCAAAACGCTTACCGGATTTGCTGAAAAAGGTCTCGTAAATCCCCCGCTGCACCGTGGGGCTGCCGTGGGTGGAGCCAAAGGCCACCCCCAGACGCCCCGACCCGAGCAGCGCCGGGGACAAGCCCGCCTGGGCGATCACTTCTTTGACCACCTGGCAGGCGTAAAAGGCCACCGGCCCCATGGTCTTGCGGTATTTGCGCTCGAAATCGAATGCGATCTCGTCACTGACGGTGCCGAACACCCGGGAATGGATATGCTCGGAGAGCAGGCCGTCGTCGCGCAGGGGTTGGACGCCCGAAACCCCGTTTTTCAGGCTCGTCAGAATGGCATCCCGCGTGCAGCCGATGGGACTGATGGCGGAAGCCGCCGTGATCACAACCCGTCTGTCCATTAATTCGTCACCTGTCGGCCTGCTCGGGCTTCAAGCTTTCCACGTAATCCAGAATTTGGTTGAGGGTCCGGATATTGTCCATGGCCCGCTTCTTCTGCTCCTGGGTCAGCACAATACCCAGCAGGTCCTCGATTTCCCCCAGCAACTCGATGGCATCGATGCTGTCGAAGCCGTGGGCTTCACGCAGATCGTCGTCCAGCCCGGGATTGGCGATTTCGAAGGCTTTCTCGAAGACCGCCAAAATATTATCCCGGATTTCATCTCGTGTCATGCCATCGTTCCCCCTGGTGCAAAGCGCCGCTGATCGCCAGGTACGGGCCCTATTTTTATAAACTTGCTGAAATTGTTTAACAAAATCTTTTGCTTCTATTGGATCGGGCACCAAATGTCAAGCATCGTCGCGATCATTGAAAAAGGCGCGGAAGTGAAACCATTCGAACGGATGCCGCTGCACCTCCTCCGCCAGACGGTCGGCATAAATCTGGGCGCTGGCTTGCAAAGCCGTCTCCCGCTCGGCACGCGAGGCCGGGCAGACATAGATCGGTTCACTGACCGTAAAATGGTAGCTGCGCGGTCCGGTGCGGTGGGAGAAAAAATGAAACAGGGGCACCCCGGCCACCATTGCAAAAACATGCGGTCCGGCGGGCAACGCCACCCGCCGGTCTAAAAAGCGGACCGCAATGGTTCGCTGCCCCGCGTGCCAGGGCATGTCACCGGCCAGGGACAACAGGCCCCCCTTCTTTAAATGCTGGAGGCCTTCCACCGTATCGTAGGGGGTGCCGGCCGTCTCCCCGGCCACGATGATGCGCACACCCGATTCGGTGAGATCCTGTTTTTGAAGCCTTTCGATCTGATCCTTCTGCTTTTGGCCCATGTAGAGCAGCAGGGGCATATGCGCCCGATGGCGCTTGAGCAGATGGGCGGCGATTTCCCAGTTGCCCACATGCGACATGAGCAGGATTCCGCCACGCCCCTGGTCCAGCAACGCGTCCAACTGTTCGGTGCCATCGGAGGTGTGGCTGATGGCCTGCCCGGTCTGCAAAAGGAAGCGATCCACAAAAACCCCGGTGAAGCGGTGAAACTGCTTCCAGGCGCACCTCAGATAATGCCACCGGCTGAGGCCCGGCTGCAGGGCGCGGTAAAATACCATACTGGCGGCCACCCGGCGTGGGAAAAGCACAAAGTAAGCGCTGGCCACCCACCAGGCCCCGGCTTGAAAGAACCACAGGCCCAAATGTTGCGACACCCAGGTCAAGCCCCGATAGTAAAGTCCACCGATCATGATGGCCCGTATCCGTTTCCCGTCAGTGGAGGAATCATCCGGTTTTCTCGGCCCACATCCACCCCGCGGTCAGGGGCGCCGTCGGCGTGCTGCGCGTTATCTGGCGGAATCCCTCCCGCTTGAAAAAGGCTTCCACGAAAGCCGCCTCAAGTGGGCGCACTCCGGTCCCGCCCATGGGGTTGAGCGGCGCACGCCAGAAACGCCTGTCTGCTTCCGGCTGCACAAACACGATCAGGCGCCCCCCGGTGGTCAGACACCTGTTCGCTGCCGTCAGGAGGCGGGCCGCTTGAGCGGACCCCGGCGGCCGGCCCGGCAGCAGAACGAGGCCGGCCGAAGACGCCTTTAAAAGCTCCGGCAAGATATCCACACCACCGGTTTGCAGCCTGGCCGCATCACCGCAGACCCGCCTGGTGACCCGGAGCTTTTCCGCATCGGGGTCCCCGCCGACCAGGTTTGCACCGGGCATCAGGGCCTGCAGCCAGGCCGCCTCGACGCCAAACCCCACCGGGTAGACCAGGGCTGGACCAGCCAGGGTCTGGGGCAGGGAAAGCCCGGCCAGCGGGCCGCCTTCGCGCAGCTTGCGCCAGGCCGCCCAACGGGGCCGTATTTCCAGATGCCGAAACCGTTTACGGACTTCCGCGCGCCGCCGTTCCAAAGATCCTGAAGAAGGCCCGCCTTCGACGGGGGGCGGGTCGTACAGGCGCCGCAAAAGCGGCGGCAGCAGGATAAAAGCCCCCAAGGCGGAAAACAAAATGCCGGCAAAAGACGTCAGGCCGGCACTTTGGAAGACCGCGTGCTCGGCGCTCATCAGGGCGCCGAAGCCCACCAGGGTGGAGGCGGCCGCCAGAAAAACCGTGCTGCGGAACAGCCCTAGCTCCGGGGCATCGGTCCGGCCGTAACGCTGGTAGGCGCGGATGGTGAACAGGGCGTAGTCGATGCCCATCCCCAGAACGATGATGGCCAGCATCAGGGCCGGGATATCAAGCGGCCGTCCCGCCAGGCCCAGGACCCCCAAGGTGCCCACCAAAGCCCCCGCCAGGGGCAACAGGGCCAGGGCCGTGAGGGTCAGATCGCAAAAAAACAGGGCCAGCAAAACAATGGCACTGGCCCCCACGACCAGCAGCATTTCCCTGAAGGTCGTGGCCAAAAACGACCCCAGGCGGGCGGCAAAATAGCCGGGATCAAACAAACGGGTCGGACCGGTCTGGGCCAGACGCTCGTAAAGGCTTGCGGCATCGTAGGCGCCGGCGGGCTTTAGGGTGTAAAACTGGCGCCATCCGGAACCATCGGCCGCGGCGACAATGCCCAACAATTGAAAAAAGGCCGGATCCGGCAGGGGCGCCGCAACCCGGGTGTCACCCACAAGCCGCAGGAAGGGGGCAAAGGCGTCCTCGGCAAACCCGAGGGAGGCGCCCGCCGTTTGCAGACGGTCGGAGAAGACGGCCACCCGCTGAGGGGTCCAGAAGGCATGCCAGGCGGCCTGGTTGGCTTCCGCCCGCCCGGGCCCGGGGAAAAAGGCGGCCGGCAGAAAGCCGGGGGCCAGGGCACCGGCGGAGGTCATCTCTTCCAAAAGCGCGGCCACCGCATCGCCCTGGCGGATCAAGTCCTCCAGCCGTTGGCCCCGCGTGACCACAAAGGCGCGCGACATAAATTGCCCCCATACGGCCTGCACCTGGGTTTCCGCAGCCCGTGTGGCCGCCGTCACGGAATTCATGGCCCGCAGATCCACCTTGAACTGCGGGCTTGCAAACAAAGCGAGCATAGCGATCACCCCGACCGCGCCCCAAAAGGATTTCAGGCCGATGCGCTCGGCCCCGCGGGCCAGCAGGCGCTGCAAGACCGGCAGCCGGCGGCGGCCGGCGGCCGGAAGCGAGGGGATCAGAAGCGGCATCACCAGGTGGACAAATAAAAAAGCACTGCCGATTCCCAGGGCCGTAAAGCGTCCGATTTCACCCAGCACCGGAAAACCGCTGAAGGAGAGCGCCAGAAAAGCACCCACCGTGGTCAGGGTGGCGATCAGCCCCACCGCACGCACCTCCCGGGCCGCATCCCGTCCGCGGGTGGCCCGGGATCGATCCAGGAACAGCAGGTAGGCAATCCCGTGGTCCACGGTAATCGAAATGACCGCCCCGCCGAAACCCAGGGTCAGGATCGACAGGTGCGTCTGCCAAAATGACATGCTGAACAAAGCCGTAATCGTGCCGGCCAGGGCGGGGATAAACGCCAACAGCCCGATCCAGGGGCGCGGAAAGGTCAAAAAGAGCAGCAGGGCAATTCCGCCCATGGCGAAAACAACAATCCGCCGCGTGTCGCGCCGGGCCATCAGTTCATTGTCCAGGGCCGCTCGATAGGCCCCCACCGGTGTGAGAACCACCCCATTCTCGCGGCCTGCCGCATTGCCGCTTGTTAGCCGCGCTTGCAGATCGGTGAAAAAGGCTTCGATTTGGCGGGCAAACGCCGTATCGGTCGAGGCTTGGGCGGGTGTCGCCACCACCAGCACATGCCGGCCGTCGGCGGAGCGCATGTGCCCCTGGAAAGGGCGCACCCCCGGTGCCGGTGCCAGACGCGCCAGCCGGGAGACGAGCAGATGGTGCAGGGCCAGCGGGTCCCCGGCGATCAGCTGCGCCTGACCGATGCCCTCCAGGGACGCCAGCTGGGCGAGGCTGTTTGTCAGCCGCTCCCTGATGCGTGCCGCCGTCAGGAGGGGCGCCACCTGAGTATCGAGATCCGCTTTGGTAAACAGGATCGGCAAATGCCCGATCAGGTGCTGGATCAGGGCCGGCATCTGGTCGCCCAGGGCCTTCATGCCGACCTGCTTGAAGAGGCCGCTGGCCGCCATGGCCTCCGCCACCTCGTTCGTGAGGCGGGCCAGCGCTGCCGTTGGACCGGTTGGCAGATGGAGGTCGACCGCCACCAGGTCCTGCCCCGGATGATGACGCAGGATATCGCGGGCCGCGGCCACCACCGGATCGCGCTCCGGAAGGGTGGCCACGATATCCGTTTCGAATTGGATCCGATGGATGCCCACCAGGGCCATCAGCGTGAGGATGCCCGCGGTTGCCAATATGGCCGGGAGATTGAAATGAGGCCCTGATCTCATGGGTGCCCCCGGGGTCCGGGGTGTTTCAGCCGGCGGCGACGTATGGCCCGGGGCACCACGACCCGCTGGAAGATCAGCCGCGCAAAGGTGCCGGTGTTGCGGCAAAAATCGATAAAGGGACGAAAATGGGAAACCCGGGGGGCGCCCGGGTGATAGTCGACGCTGACCGGGACCTCCCGCACCGGAAGGCCCAGCCACCCGGCCTTGGCCAGCACCTCGACCTCGAATTGAAACCGACGGGCTTTGACCTTGAGCGCAAAGACCTCCGGCAGGGGATAGACACGGAAACCGCTCTGGGAATCGGTCAAGGACCCGCCCCCGGCGGCGCGCACCCAGAAATTGGAAAAACCGCGTCCGAAGCGGCTCGTCCAGGGCACCTGCCGATGGATCATGCCCTCGCGTCGACCCAGCACAATGGCCCGCGGGCCATCCTGGGCCGCCGCCGCCAGGCGGACGGCCTCCTCCGGGCGATGCTGGCCGTCGGCATCGATGGTGATGGCCCAGCCGGCCATGGCCGCGGCCGCCTCAAATCCGGTCTGCAGCGCGGCCCCTTTGCCGACGTTGACCGCATGGCGCAGGCGATGAATCCCCGGAATCCGACGCACGATCTCCCGGGTTTGATCGGTGGAACCGTCATCCACAACGATCACCGGATAGCCCAGTTTCAGGGCCTGACGGGCGACCTTCTCGATGTTGAGGGCGTGATTGTAGACCGGTATGACCACGGCAAACCGTGTGCGGCGATGATTGTCCTTGCCGGCCGGCGCCCCTGTGGCCGCCGGTGAATTTTGGCTGTGGTTGACGTCTGCGGTCATTGGCCTGCCGTCTTGGCTGTCATGCGCGAAGGTCCTTGCGGGCTGCACGTCGTTGCGCCCCATGGAACACCTAACCTGAAAAGCCCC
>JASFFM010000218.1:0-7542 GCA_050124295.1 Desulfobacterales bacterium
GAGCCACGGGGCGGATCGGATTTTTTCGGTACCACCACCACCGCGGTGCGCCGCGGCAAGGACTACATCATCAATGGCCAGAAGCGTTTCATCGTCGGCGCCGAAGGGGCCGATT
Organism: Desulfobacterales bacterium; assembly: GCA_050124295.1. Taxonomy (GTDB): domain Bacteria; phylum Desulfobacterota; class Desulfobacteria; order Desulfobacterales; family UBA5852; genus JABZFP01. The sequence goes on from JASFFM010000218.1 coordinate 116, forward strand.
ATTTCCTGGTCTACGCCAAGACCGATCCGGACGCCAAACCCCATCAGGCCCTGACCTGCTTTATCGTGGATCGCGGCCCCGGCGTCGAAACCCGTTACCTGTACAACCTGATGGGATGTCGCGGCGGCGGCGCCGGCCGCCTGGTTTTCAGCGATGTCCGGGTGCCGGCGGCAAACATCGTGGGGCAGCGCCACAACGCCTATGCCGTTTTCAATACCATGATGATCCCCGAGCGGCTGGGCACCGCCGCCATGACCATTGCCAACGAGTGGTATCGCCAACAGTTGTCGGGCCAACAAACCGCGCCGGCCCGCAACCCGGAAGAGGATGCCGAAAACGCCTTCATCGAGGGTGAGAAAATTTATGAATAGCCCGCAATCGCAACCAGCCTGTTTGCGGCCGGGAAATACTTGCCTGACTTGCGGCCCGGTCGTTACCTCCCCAACCCCAGCGACCCCGGCAAGCTGAACCTTGCATCGCCTCCGCCAACAGAGGTTTGGTCCGGTCCAGGGCGTCCAACTGGGCTACAGCCCGCTGGGGCCGCCCCTGATGAGTGTTTATGTCTACCGCCTGGACGGCCTGTTGATCGATACCGGCCAGCGTCATATGCAGCGCGACGTGCTCGCCGCCATCGGCCAAGCGCCGATCCACCATATTTTGCTGACCCATCACCATGAAGACCATAGCGGCAATGCCGCCGCCTTGGCCCGAAGGACCGGGGCCACCGTATGGGGCCATGCCCTGTGCGCGGCGAAATTGGCCCGCGGCTACCGCATCCGGCCCTACCAGCATCTGATCTGGGGTGCCGCCCAAGCGGTCCATGTGAGGCCGGTCGATGAATCGGTGGCCTGCGGCCCCTATGTGTTGACCCCGGTGGAAACCCCCGGGCACAGCAAAGACCATTTGGTATTTCATGAAGCAAATCGGGGATGGCTCTTTAGCGGGGATTTATTCATCGGGGAAAGAATTAAATTTTTTCGCGCAGACGAGGACCTGAACGCCCAGATCCACTCATTGAAACGCGTTCTGGCGCTTGATTTCGAGGCCCTTTTCTGTGCCCACAATCCGCGTCCCAAAAACGGAAAACAGCACCTGGCAGGCAAGCTGGATTTTCTGGAAACCCTGCGCGCTGCCGTGCGCGATCTTCACCACCGGGGCTATCCCGCCGGGGAAATTATCCGGCGCCTCGATCCCGGTTCGGATCGGTGGGTCCGGTGGCTCACCCTGGGCAACGCCAGCTTTGCCAATATGGTGCGCTCAGCCCTCCAATCGCTGGCCTAAATCCCCATGGTCGGCGGCCATCGGCAAAGGCCGCCATCAGGCGAAGCCGCGCTCCTTTTTGATGGCTTCATAGGCTTCCTGGATTTCACGGAATTTTTTTTCGGCAAAATCGGTAAACTCCTCCGGCAACCCCTTGGAGGCAATACGGTCGGGGTGGAATTCTTTGACCAGCGACCGGTATTGGCGTTTGATCTCCTTCTCCGGGGCATCCGCGGTGACCCCCAGGATGCGGTAAAACCGGTCATCGGCCGGCACATGCCGGGACTTCAGATTGTGGTAGTCGGGCTCCGGCAAGCGGAAAATCTGTGCGGCCCGTCGAATCAAGGCTTCTTCGGCCGCGCTGAAATCCCGGTCCGCGAGGGCCACCCGCATGAGAATATCAATCATGAATTCCAATATTTCCGGCCGGTGCTGAAAAGCGCCGTAAAACTGGATCGCAAAGTCATCAAAGGCATGGGGGGAGGTTTTGGCCGTATTGAATATGTCGATGGCCACTTGCCGACTGGAAGGACTCAAACGAAGATCGTCCTGCATGAAGCGCTCGATCGTGGCGATTTCGTCCTCGGTCACCCGTCCATCCGCCTGAACCAGTTTGGCCAGCATGGAAAAGGCGGCCACGAAAAAAGTCATCTGGGCGTCTTCGTTCGTGCTCAGCCGGGCGCCCGCCATCCGGCCCCGTGTCATTTCCTTCGTCTGGTCAAAAAAATGCCCGAAGGCCGCCCCGGCAATGGCCCCCAAAGGGCCACCCAAGGCCAGCCCGATGGTTCCGCCTACGATTTTTCCCATCCATCCCATGGTATCAACACATTCCTTTAAATGATTGGAGCTGTTCAAAAACGTTATCAGCCGCACTTCAATAGGGCTTATGTGTTCCGCTGGGGTTCACATATCCGGAACCCCTCAAAAAAACAAGCGGCAACGCCATTGGAAGAGACGCTGACCGGTGCTCTGATCACGACGCTCGGGGTGGACCAGCAAGCCGAACCCAGAACAACGATTGTGGTGCCACCTTTCAGATCGGTCGTTGCCAACGGCGAGCGCAAGGATGGGCTCGGTAACTGGTGAAGCGCGGCTCCGGGATCAGAAGGCATGACGATTTGCTTTTTGAGGACGACCCCGGCAGCACACCAAAAGCATCGATTTGAGTCGCGCGAATCGGCGTTTATTGGACTTGTCCGGGCGTCGTATCTTGTGTCGAAGGCGCTTTACCAGAGCGGGAACGATCATGCGCGGCCTTGACGGCGGCAAGATTGCGGGCAGCCATTTTAAGGCCCGGATCGTTTTCGAGCGCCTGTTCAAAACAAGCGATCGCCTGATCCAGGCGGCCAATCTTGGTAAAGGCAGCGCCAAGGCTGTTGTAGAGCAGCGCTGAATTCGGGTCCACCTGGATGCCGGCCGAAAAATAGCGGATCGCCTCCGGGAAGGCTTCTCTTTGGAAATATATATTGCCGATATTGAGATAAGCCCGTGCAAAGCGGGGATTAATTTCGAGCGCTTGCTGATACCACTCGATCGCCGCGTCCAGCTGCCCCCTTTCCTTATAAATGGTCCCTATGTTCAAATACGGTATTTCAAACTTCGGGAAAATGGCAATGGCCTGTTCGAAGTGACGCTGGGCGTCATCGAGGCGGTCCTCTTTGATCAGAACGAATCCAAGATTGTTATGGGCCATATAATTGTTTTCGGTTTTGTCGATCATGCGCTCGAACAAAACCGTGCTGTTCGCCCAGTAGCCGACCTGTACCCAGGTGACGGCCGTTAAAACGCCGATGGCCGTCGCGATGGTCAGGCGCAGCCCCAGGCGCAGGGCCTTTGACAACCGCGGGAACCAATCCGCCCCCCACCATACCCCGGCGATGAAAACGCCGATCGCGGGGAAATACGCCCATCGATCGGCCAGTTCCGGCCATAAGCCGGCCTGAACCAAGCCGATCTTGGGAACGAGGGTGCCCAGAAACCACAACCACCCGATAATCAGGTAGGGTGAGCGGTTCCATTGGAGAACGGCGTACACGGTCAATACGCACAGAAAACCGATGCTGGCAACCAAATGCCCGATCGACAATTCCGTAGGAAAGGGGTAAAACGCAGCCAGATCGGCCGGCCACACGAGAAGTCCCAGGTATTTGACATAGGAGATGATGGCATTGCCAATCCGCAAGGGCATCGGAACCACATGGGCGGAGATGGTTTCACCAAACCTTAGAACCGAAAAGAGAATAGCCCCTAATGCCAAGGCCAGAAAGGGCACTTTTTCGATAAGGCACTTTTTTACCGCAAGGTAGATATCTTCTCCTGAGCGAAGGTCAGGCAGGCTGGCCTCCGGGGGTCGGGAATGAAGCCCTGAAGATCTCTCAGGAGCGAATCGATTCAGCGGCCAGTAATCCAGCAGTAGCAATAAAAACGGCAGGGTCACGAGAATCGGTTTGGCCATCAGACACATGAGGTATGCCAGCAGGGTCGAATAGTACCCTGCAGGGGATTGACGCCGACAATAGCCCGCGTAGAGCAGTAAGGTGATAAGACCCAGGAAGGTACTCAATAAATTATTGCGCTCCGTTACCCAGGCCACCGACTCGACATTGATTGGATGCACGGCAAATATGAGGGCCACGAGAGCCGCCGGCCAGATGCGCCGTGTCATGCGGTACAAGACCCCGTACACCAAAAGAGCGTTTAAAATATGGAGGAGGAGGTTGGTGAGGTGGTGCATCCCGGCATTTTCACCGAACAATTCAAAATCCAGCATGTGCGTCATCCAGGTCAATGGCCGCCAGTACGATCGATCCTGATCCCTGAAGCCCAGTGCCCAGATGATCCCCTCCACTGAAAAACCGTACTTAACCTTTGGATTTTCAACAAGGTAGTTGTAGTCATCGAGGTCGACAAAGGCATGCTCGCGTACCTGTCCGTATGGCATCACGGTTAAAACGACGATCAGGGCGATAATGGCCATGTGGTGCCAGGGCTTGCGCGGCGCCACGCTCTCCTCGAGGTTATTTGCGCTGGGTGATTTTGGCATTGAATGGGTTTATCCGTGGTCATTGTGAAAAATCAGCTTAGACCGCCTTTTTCTGCAAAACAACCAGATATCGCGTTGCGAACAAGCGGGGCATCGTATCCAAAATCGCTTCGGTTGCCGCAATGAAGCGCAACGCCCTGTCCGGAAGCAACTGCGGTTTGGAATAGCCCCCCGAAAGGATGTAGGCGATGGCGGCAAATCGCTCGCTTTTGATGGGCCGCCATTTGGTAAGCAGGTGCTGGAAACTTGGTCGCGAAAATATTCGCGATGCGTTTCCCTGAGCGGCATAGTAGCATTTAGAATCCTGATGATCCTCCGTTGGGGCGTGCCATTGGATCGTCTTCATCAAGCCAAGCGGTTCGGGGTGGCAACCGCCATAGACGATCAGCCCCAGGAGACTTAGACAGGGTTCGAGAATAATGATTCTGCCCCCTGGCATCAGCACACGGTGGAATTCATCCAGGGCATCCCCAGGAAATTGTAAATGATGGAAGACATCCATGAGGAGAAGATTGGCGACCGAAGACGGTGCGAAAGATAATCGATAGGCATTTTCCACCTGGTCAATCCACGGGTTAGCGAACAAATCGGTGCGTATGCAATCGGGGACAACCTGCTTTATGTTCCCCATACCGGATCCCAACTCCACCGTCAGTCCCTGCCTTAAATGTGATAGATGTCTGGCCATGCGCAAATGGAAGTCACCATAAATCTGCCTTAGAATTGCTTTTTTCTGCCAGAGAAGACGATTGCGGTGAATTTCATCCTGGTGTCGTTGACAATCCATTCTTTTCCCATTCCCATGATGGTGGGCCGTCTTCAGGCAAACTTCCACCGGTGATGCCACTCCGTCAAAAACGAGCACATATTCGCATACCTGCCGGTCGTCTGTAAAGAACACCCATGAAAGGACACCGTCATTGGCGCGATAAAAGGAATGGCCGTGGTTTCTGAGCCCTGCCCCGCGCCAACACAGGGCGGTTGGTTATGCCCATAAAAAAAGGGGATCGCTTTTTCAACAGCGATCCCCTTTTCTACCGTTGTGGTGCCGAAGAGAGGACTCGAACCTCCACGGATATACATCCACTAGACCCTGAACCTAGCGCGTCTACCAGTTCCGCCACTTCGGCATACCGGTTTGCATGAATGAAAAGGATTGATTAATCACGCAAGATGGACTATCTATACCGCTTTGAATTCCCTGTCAAGAAATTATTGCGGGACCGTTCCACCACCATGAAATTATATGAAAATATTGAAGATATCAACAAACCGTTTCCCAACGCGGTGGTCACGATTGGCAACTTTGACGGGGTTCATATCGGCCATCAGAGCCTCTTTCATGAAGTGGTTCTGAAAGCCGCCAGCCTCGGTGGAACCGCCGTGGCCATAACCTTCGATCCGCATCCCCTGCGGGTGCTCACCAAAGGCCGTCATCCACCGTTGATCACGCTCAATGAGCAGAAAAAGGAGCTCATTGCCGCCACCGAATTGGATGTGTTGATCATCATTCCCTTCACCAAAGCTTTTGCGGCCGTCACGGCCCGTGATTTTATCTGCGAGTGGCTGGTCAAACGCATCGGCATGAAGGCCATTGTCGTGGGCAGAGACTACTCCTTCGGGAAAAATCGCGAAGGTGACATCCATTTATTAGAGTCCCTGGGAGAGCAGCACCACTTCGAAGTCGTTCTCGCGAATTGGATCAAATCCGCACCGCGCAACGAAGGCCGCATCAGCAGCACCCGCATCCGTGAATTGGTCGCGGACGGCGCCATTGAAAAAGCCCGACATCTGCTGGGACGCTACTACCAGATCAGGGGAGAAGTCATCAGAGGCCGCAATCGTGGCGGCAAACTGCTGGGCTTTCCGACCGCCAATCTTGCCCTGCAGGACGAGCTTTGCCCCAAGACCGGCATCTATGCGGTCACGGTGGAGTGGCAGAATAGGCGCTATCAGGGCGTTGCCAACATCGGCTACAGCCCGACCTTTGACGATCATCTGTTCACGGTGGAGGTCCACATTCTGGATTTCGATCAGGACCTCTACGGGCAGAAGATCAAAATCAATTTCCTGAAACGCATCCGGGATGAAGTCAAATTTGAAAGTATCGAGGCACTTTCCGATCAGATTCGAAGGGACATCGCCGTGGCGCGCACACTCTTCGAGCAATAGCGAACCCGGCACGTCAGGCGACAACCGTCCTCATGAATAAAAAAACAGCCGCGTCATTACTGATTGGCAGTGCTTTTTCCTTCATCGGTTTATATCTGGCCTTTCGCAACGTTCCACTATCATCGCTTTTACGCTACGCCGCAGAAGTTAACTACTGGTGGACAGTTCCGGCCGCCCTATCCCTCGTGGGGGCTTATTTCATTCGATCGCTACGTTGGCAGTGGTTACTTCTATCGGCCGGTCGCATAAGCCTCTCCAGCGCCTATCATTCGCTTATCATCAGCATGATGATCAATTGCCTGCTTCCCGGCCGTATTGGCGAGCTGGCGCGCCCGATGGTGCTGAAAAAAAAAGAACAAATGCCCATGGCCACCAGCCTGGCCGCCCTGGGGGTCGAACGGTTGCTCGATCTGCTGGCATTGTTGATCTTGTTGCTGCCGACATTGATGGCCTTGACGCCCGATGCAGATCCCGTCATCGATTTTGGTGATTACCGATTGAGCCGGGGCCTCCTGGTCGATCTTGGGTATACTTTTTTTATCGCTTTGGTGGGCCTTATCTTGGCGGTATTTAGCCTCGGCCACGATCGCCTGCGGCATCGCTGTCTGGCATGGATTTCCCTCCTGCCGGCATTTTTGGAACGCCTCCGTCCGGGGAAACCGGAGGGCCTCGTCCACCGCGCCGTTCCCCAACTGGTGGCTTTTATCGAACGCAGCGCCCAAGGGGTAAAGTATGTATGCAACTTCAGAGGGTTTATTGTCGCCACCGCGATCAGTTTGGCATTTTGGGGATTTAACGCCCTGATGTTCTATTTTTTATCCATCGGCAGCCCGGGGATTGAATTGGCTTTCATCGATATCTGTGGTGTTATGGTGATCATTTGCTTTTTTATCGCCCTGCCCTCGGTCCCCGGTTTTTGGGGACTATGGGAAGCCGCCGGTGTTTTTGCATT
>JASFFM010000219.1:0-7541 GCA_050124295.1 Desulfobacterales bacterium
CAGGGTGTCGCCCAGCTGATGGATATTCATATCGGAAGGCAAGATTTTCCCCAGATTCAGAAGAAATGGCAGCGGGTTCAAAACAGCCTTGCCGGTATCGGTAAGCTGGCCACCGAGATGTTGGAATACGCCAAGGAAGATGCGCTGTATGTCAAGCCCGTCGACATAAACAAAATGATTTGGACCAATCGGCACTTATTTGAAGACAGCCTGTCGCGTGACGGACTGACCCTAGCGTACGCCTTAACGCGCAAAAATCCCGTATGGCCCATGGACCTGGTTCAGCTTCAGCGGGCCTTGTTCAATCTTATCCTCAATGCCGCCGATGCGGTGCAAGAAAAGAAAGATGCCCAAATTAAAATTAGCACGGCCGTGGGCAACGATAACCAGTTGCGGATCAGTGTTGCTGATAATGGGTGCGGTATTCCTCAAAATACCCGCGGGAAGGTGCTGGAATTGTTTTTCACCACCAAGGGCGTGCAGGGAACCGGGCTGGGATTGCCCATGGTCCAAAAATTTGTTGAAAAATCAGGCGGAAAATTAACATTCCAATCGAAGGAGGGTTCCGGATCGATTTTTGAGATGACGTTTCCAAACATCACCCACGAAGATGGCAGGCCGCTAAAACCCTCCGGCGTGGACAGGGTTTCCCCGTAATCTCCCCCCTGGTGATCGATTCCTCACGCAAGCGGATCTTCTCCGATCGACTTTACCAAAGGGCCCGATATCCATCCATCCGACCGGATCCAATCGTCTTCGAATGGTTTCAACCCCGCCCTCCGAATCCTTGAACGTTGCTACACGCCCCACCTTTTCGAGGAAGACTTGCAAACATCATTGGGGGAAGCAATCTCCACGGGTCAGGGTCCCTGAGACGGCGTTTCCGGCGCTTGGATCTTGGCCGTCCGATGCGGGTTAGAGATGGGGCGCTAAACCCAAGGGTTTTTCTCCCCCGGCTGCCGGTTTCTTCCAGAAGCGCTCAAACGCTTTGCGAATGTGCGGATCTCTAAAGGGGCTTTTCAATAACATGACCGCCGCCGCTGGGCATGCTACCGGGCGCGCCAAGCGATGGGATCCGGGGCCAGGATTATCGGGGAAACGCTATTTTTCTTCATCCGACGCCTGGGTCCTCCCCTTACGCAGCCGGGTAACCGGTAATCTGGCGGATGTCCCGGTAGATCGATTTCAGACGGCCATAGAGTTTGCGATAGACTTTCTCGAACAGTTCCTGGTAAAGGTCACGGTTGCGAGGGATCGGTTCGAAGACCTCGCTCACCCGGGTCATGGCGCGGATGGCACTCTCGAAGTCGGTATGAAGCTTCAGGCCCACGGCGGCGTCGATGGCAGCCCCCAGGGCCGAGGTCTCATAGGTGTGCGGACGCTGGGCGGGAAGATCGAAGATGTCGGCCGTGATCTGCATGGCGGTGTCGCTCTGGGAGCCGCCACCGGATACCCGCAGCCCTTCGATCTGGACCTTGTTGCGTTTTTGCAGCGCCAGGGTGCCTTCCTTTAAAGCGTAGCCCAGGCCCTCCAGGATGGCGCGGTAGATATGCGCCCGGGTATGCACGTCGCCAAACCCGATGATGGCCCCCTTGGCGGCCGGGCCGGTCTTGATCCCGGGCGACCAGAATGGCTGCAGGGTCAATCCCATGGCCCCGGGGGGAATATCCCGGATCAGTTCGTCGAAGATGACTTCCGGGGCGACGCCTCTTTCCTCGGCGATCTGCTGCTCGCGCAGGCCGAATTCCTTCTTGAACCAGCTCACCATCCAGAATCCCCGGTAGACCATCACCTCGGTATTGTAGTGCTCGGGAAGGGCGCTGGGGTAGGGGGGCATGAAGGGCTGCAGCTCGACATAGTTGGCGTTGGCCGTATTGACGGTGGCCGTGGTGCCGTAGCTGAGGCAGGCCAGCTCGGGCGACCGGCACCCGGCGCCCAGCACCTCGCAGGCCTTGTCCGTGGCCGCCGCGATGACCGGCAGACCCTCCGGGATGCCGGTTTCCTGGGAAGCTTTCCGGGTGACGACCCCCAACGGCTCGGACGGCCTGACCAGGGTGGGCAGCAGGGCTCGGTCCATGGGGAAGACCTTCCATTTGAGGTCGTGCGGTTTGGCCCATTGGTGGCGCTTGAAGTCAAAGGGCAGGTAACTCACCATGTTGCCGGCGGAATCCCGATACTCGCCGGTAAGCTGGTAGGTCAGGAACCCTGAGAGCAGCAACAGCTTGTCGGTTTTCTCCCAGATGTCGGGTTGGTGCTGTTGGATCCAGTTGGATTTGCACTCCCGTTCGGCCCGGGCCAGGAGTTCGTGAATGTTGATGAGCTTCATGGCGCCTTGCAAAAGGGGGGAGAGATTCCCCGTCGGCCCGGCCTTGCGCTGATCCAGCCAGATAATGGCCGGGCGCAGCGGTTGGCCCTCCCGGTCCAGGTTGATGACCGTGTCGCGCTGGGAGGTGAGGGTCACCCCGGCGATGCGATCCCGATCGACCCCGTCGGCGCCGAGCAGCTTGCACGAAGTGGCGGTCAGGTTGCCCCAGAAATAATGCGGCTCCTGCTCGGCCCAACCCGGCTGGCGGGAGAAATAGGGCTCGATGGGGGTCTTGACCATCCGGCGGATATGGCCCTGCAGATCGATCAGGGCCGCCCGGATGGACTGGGTGCCGGCGTCGAATACCAGAATCAGATCGCCCCGCCGGTTGGCCGTCATGATTCCCTCCGGATGCCGGACCGGTCCAGGTCCAAACCCAGCAACCCGCCTGGGTTCATGATATTGTTGGGATCAAAATGCATTTTCAGCGCCCGCAGGACGGCCATCTGTTCCACCCCCAGATGCTGTTCGATCCAGGGCGCCATCATCCGGCCGACGCCGTGGTGATGGCTCAGGGAGCCGCCGTGTTTCTGAATGTGATCGAGGATGCCGGCCTGGAAACGGCGATAATCGTCCACATCCTCGAAGCGGCCGATGAAGATGAAGTAGAGATTCGTCCCCTGGGGGTAGAAATGGGAGGCGTGGGTCATGCAAATGGTCCTCGGACGGGTTTTGATGTAGCCCCGCACGCCCTGGTGGAGGTCGTGCAGCTGGTCCCAGGTGACGGCGGCCTCCAGGGTGTCGATGGTGATCCCGAAATCGTTGAGATCCTCGCGCATCAGGGGCTCGGAAAAGCGGGTCTGTTCCCATTTGCGGCTGCCGTAGGCGCCCAGATAGATGGCCCCCTGCCGGCGGGCGGTTTTGCGGATCTTGCGCTTGACCAGACGGGTGTAATCACGATCGCCTTCGACCGTGCCCAGGCAGAGACAGCGCTGCATGGGCAGGTAGCCGCGCTTGACCAGAAAACGATCCGCCAGGTGCGGGATGCCGTAGAGCTTGAGGCCCCGGTCGGTCTCTTCGGGATCGGAGATTCGATAGACGGCCGGATGCCCGAATTCCCCCTGGGCGATCTCCCGGCTGGCATCCACGGCCGCATCCCAGGAGGGAAACATAAAGCTGAAATAGCGCCGGTTCCTGGGCATCCGGCGGAAGATTTTCATGGTCACCTCCACCAAAATGCCGAAGCTGCCCTCGGAACCTTTCATAAGGTCGTTGACTCTGGGGCCTGTGGCCGTGGCCGGGTAGTCCAGAGTGCGGAAGCTGCCGGCCGGGGTGACATACTCCTGGCTGATCACGATATCGGCGGCGTCACCGTAGTAGGTGGAGGCCTGGCCCGAGCCCAGGGTCACCACCCAGCCCCCCACGGTGGAGTGCTCGAAAGACTGGGGGAAGTGGCCGCAGGTATAGCGGCGCTTGGCCTTGAATCTTTCCGGAGCCCGGTTGAGGGCCTCTTCATAGGCCGGACCGAACATGCCCGGCTGCACCCGGGCGGTCTGGTTGACTTCGTTCAGCTCGAGCAGCCGGTTCATGTGGGTGTTCATCACCAGGGTGACACCGCCCATCACGGGCCGCAGACCCAGGGTGACGGACGATCCCCCGGAGAAGACGGTGATGGGGATGCGCTGCGCATGGCAGTAATCGACGATTTGACGGACATCGCCTTTGTGGCGGGGATGGACCACCAAATCGGCGATTTCCCGGACCGTTCCCAGGCCCAGTTCCATCATCTCCTCGGTGGTCTTGCCGTAGGCAAAGCGGGCGCGCTGGAAGGTGTCGCTGGAAATATTCTCCGGGCCCACGATGGCGGCCAGGGCGTCCACCCGCTCAGAGGAGAGCCGGGGCGGACGCTCCAGTGAGACAGGCGCCCGCCCCTCACCACGTTTGTGGCGGAAATCGGCGTCCGTCATTCCGAATTCTTCTTTGAGCATGGCGTACCATTGGTCGCTGGGGTGTTTGAACTGATCGGGACGGCCGTATTTGAAGATGGCCCGGTAAGTACCGTCCTGGGGGGGCGTTTCACTCCAGGCGGGACGGAATGTTTTCGCCTTTGGCATATCATTTCTCCTTTTCATACATACGCGGAGTCGTTTTTAATATCAGTATATGAAAACTCAGAGAAATCACTTCTGTTCGTTTTATAGGGTTACTTTTCTTGACGCCAAAGAAACGTAACCAAAAGAAGGCGTCCGTGTCACAAACCCTTCGAATGCGCCTGCGCTTTGCGACAGCGGACTGACCCGCCGAAACTCGCTCTGCTTTCAGCAGATCTCAAACAGTCGCCGGGTCTTATTCGTCCGCTGTCCCGATGCTCAGCCGCGTGACAATGGAAACCAAAACCAATCCCATCATCCGTGTAAATATCACCTGGTCTATTTCCATTAGTCTGCTGTTAAAGAAGTAATCACGACGGATCGTTTCAAGGTATTCTCAGAAATGCCATTGTTTCATCAACTTCCTGGCGAACACGATCCTCATCCCACGCGAGCTCTTCGGCCACGGCGGTTGCCACGCGGGTCAACACGTCTTCCCCGGGATTGCCCAGGGTGGCGATGCCGGTGCGGCGCAGGACGATATCCTTGAGCGTGCGGGGCATTTCGTGGCGGGCGGCATAGACGGCCTGGGCGGGTATATCACCACCCGGAGGCAGCGGCTCGGCCAGGGGGGGATCTTGGCGGGCAAGGGCCAGGACGTCGTTCACCTCCGTGCCGTAAATGCGTGCCAGGTAGTCGATCGTATCGATGGCAAAATCACTGTTATCCGATTTCATTTTGTGGATAAAGGCATTGATGTCGGGAATGTCGCAGCCCTTAAGATATTTTCGTTCCGATACCGAGGCGCCCACGGTCAGGCCCGTGGCCTCAGTGAGTCGATCGATGACTTTTTCGGCCAGGTGCCGGCTGGTGGTCCACTTGCCGCCTTCCACGGTCATCAGGCCGGTCAGCCCGTCAGCGCCGTGGTCGTGAATCTCGTATTTGCGCGAAGAGCTGTAGGTCTCCTCGGTCTGGGTTTCCACGAGAGGCCGCAGGCCGCCGTAGCAGTGCAGCACGTCTTCGTAGCGGATATTGAGGCCCTCAAAAGAGCCGTTGACCTCGGCGATGAGCGCTTCGATGCTCTGGCGGGTGACCCGGTAGTCGTCCGGATCGCCGTCAAACAATTGGTCCGTCGTCCCGATCAGGGTGTGGCCCCGCCAGGGGATCAGGAAGCAGTGCCTGCCCTTGGGCGTCAGGGCACTGATGGCGCCGTCCCCGCTGATCAGGGCGCGGGTGATGATGTGAATGCCTTCGGACCGGCGCAGGTGATGCGCGCCGCCCCCGGACCGGGCCATATTGAGAACGCTGTCGGCCCACGGGCCGGCGCAGTTGATGGTCACCTTTCCGCGGATTTCATGGGTGGTCCGGTGCAGGCGATCATTGACCGTAACGCCTCGAATGGTTCGCGTGCCATCATCGAAAACGAATCCGGATACCCTGGCATAGTTGGCGACACGGGCATGGTTGGCCACCGCCGATTTAATAAATGCCAGGGCCAGCCGCTCGGGGAAGATGCTCAGGCAGTCGTAGAAGATCGAGGCACCGGTCAGCCCCTCTTTTCTTAGCGCGGGCTGCTGTTTGAGGGCGTCCGCCGATGATAGGGTGCTGTGGTTGGGGATCTTCTTGGCGGCATCCCACGTGCGCATTTTGTCAAAGGCCAGCAGGTCGTAGAGGGTCAGGCCGATTTTAAGCAACCATTTGTTGCTTTTGATTTGATCGCGATAATGGGGGAAGAGCATGGGGCAGGGATAGACGAAGTTGGGGGCGATATTTTCCAGAATCCGCCGTTCCCGCAACGATTCCCGCACGAGTCCGTACTCCATGTTGGACAGGTAGCGCAGGCCGCCGTGGATGAGCTTGGAGGAGGCCGCGGAGGTGGCTTCGCAAAAATCGCCTTTTTCAAACAGCACCACCTGCAGACCGCGCGTGGCAGCCTCATAGGCGATGGCCGCCCCGGAGATACCACCGCCGATGATGATGAGGTCGAATTCATCGCCCGGCAGGATATGTTCGGTGTAGCGTTGCATATGAATGCGTCTCTGATGTTAGAACCGGTCGAAAATCCGTATTGGTTCACCCAATATGATACGACCCAGCTGTCGACGACTTCACCTGGCCGTGCGCAGGGCAGGGCTCAAAATGGCCGCCTCGATCGCCTTTTCGGCGTACAAAAGCACCTCGCGCATGATGTCCCGGGCCACGCCGGCGTTCTGGTCGCGGATGGCCTGAAAGATGTCCTGGTGGAACTGTTGAGAGCGTACCTGGTTTTCAGGGGCGTTAAAATAGAGATCGCCGAAATCGTAAAAGAAACGCTCACAGAAATTGGTCATCAAAATCTGGATGATGTTGCCGCTGGCCAGGCCGATGATGTGGTGAATCGCCTTGTCACGCTCCATGACAGGGATGTGTTCCTGTCGGAAGGCCACCCTTTCGAGACGCTCGAGGTGGTCCGGGGAACGGTTCAAAGCGGCGGCATAGGCCACCTCCGGACTGTTGATGCGCCGTACTTCCAGAAGAGCCCTCAACACTTCGAGACGCATGCCCTCATCGACACTCACCATTGCCTTGGCGATATCAAGGTTTCCGCTCTCCAGGAAATTTTTCACATAGGCGCCGTCACCCTGGCGAATGCCAACCAGTTCCAGATTTTCCAGGAAGCGCAAAGCCTCCCTGACCGTGGCCCGGTTAACCTGAAATTCAGCAGCCAGAGCCCGCTCGGTGGAAAGCTTGCTGCCCACCGGCAGTTCGCCGCGGATAATCCGCTTGAATAGAAGGTGGATTACCTGCTCGTGGGCCCGGGGGCGTCGGGTAGGGTTTTGATCGGCGATGGTCGTGGCCATTGTGGACCCAATATTGGCAGGGAATCAATATAAATTGGTTCAACCAATATGCTATATGATAGGTCAGATATTGTCAAGAAAGCGCGTTGATACATGCGTTGCAAAGGGGGTCAAACCTTCATTATTGACTGAGGGATATCGAGCTGTTAATGAATGACATCTCCCATCCGGTAAATCATTGCTCATCCCGAACGCGTTAAGATTTCTATGACACGCCCTTTACGAATTCAATTTCGCGGTGCCTGGTATCACGTCACTTCACGGGGTAACGAACGCCGGGATATTTTCTCCGATGATACCGACCGC
>JASFFM010000220.1:0-7453 GCA_050124295.1 Desulfobacterales bacterium
TCCATAGGGGGCCATGCTTTCACGCTTGGGCTTCGACGAACGCAGGGCGTGTGTTTCTCATCAGGCGCAGACGTGCTGGCCGGCGATGAGCGCTGCTCCGAGGGCCCCGTTGATCTGGGGATCGATGTCTTTGAGGGGGTGCAGATCGATCGCCAGACCGGCGGCCAGAGCGGCAAACACGCCGCTGTTCTTGGCCACGCCGCCCGTCATGACCACATCGTTTTCCACCCCGATGCCTTTGGCCAGGGCCGCCACCCGGTTGGCCATGGCGCGGTGCAGGGCATCGATGATGTCCGGCACGTCTTGGCCCTCGTTGACCAGGGAGACAACCTCGGTTTCGGCAAAGATCACACACTGATTCGAGATGCTAAGGGTCTGGCGGGCCTTTTGGCCGACCGGCCCCATGTCTTCCAGGCCGACCTCCAGTGCTTCGGCCATCATCTCCAGGAAGCGTCCGGTGCCCGAGGCGCATTTATCGTTGTACGCATACCGGATCACTTGGCCGTTGGTATCCAGGCGGATGGCTTTGGCATCTTGGCCGCCGATATCGATCACCGTGCGCGTGGTTGGGATGCGCCACCAGGCGCCCCGGGCATGACAGGTGATTTCCGATTCGACCCGGTCGGCGAAGGCGATCCGGTCTTTGCCGTATCCCGTGCCCACGCGGAAGGACACGTCCTCCCAGGCCAGGCCGGCTCGGTCCAGAGCCATCTGCATGACCGTTCGGGCGGAATCGGCCGGTCTGGCGCTGGCCCGGGAGACCGCCTGGGAAAGGATTCTTTCCTCGGCCATGATCACTGCCTTGGCCGTGAGGGAACCCACGTCGCAACCGGCAACAATCATCCTATCGTCCCCCATGGGCTTTTTGTTCCGCAAACAACGCCGCCCCGATGGCGCCTGCCAACTGCGCATCGGCCTTGCGAATGGGTTTGATGCGCTGGTTCAATATTTTCCCCAGGGTTGCGGCCACGCCGGCATTCTTGGATACGCCGCCCGTCATGACCACATCGCGTTCGACCCGGACGGCATTGAGCAGGATGGCCACCCGATGGGCCATGGCGGTGTTCACGCCAGCGCCGATATCTTCGATGCGGTAGCCGGAATTCAGGTACTTGATGACATCGGCCTGGGCCCACACGGTGCAGGTCGACGCCAAACGAACCGGGGATCGGGATTTGCCCGAAAGGGCCCCCAGGGCTTCGATATCGACACCCAGTACGCGCGCCATCACTTCCAGGAAACGTCCGGTCCCCGAGGCACACTTGTCGTTGGCCATGAAATGCCGCACGTTACCCCGATCATCGAGGCGCATGGCCTTGCAATCCTGGCCTCCGATATCGATCACCGTGCGGGCCGAGGGCAACAGCCACCGCGCGCCCTTGCCGTGGCAGGCGATTTCGGACCTGACTTCATCGACGAAGGGAATGCGGTTTCGCCCGTAGCCGGTGCCCACGCAGCAGGCGATTTCCCTGCCGTTTACACCGGCATCGGCCAAGGCCTGGTCCATGGCCTGGTCGGCCGATTCCTCGGGCTTGGCGCGCGATTTTACGAGGCCGGCGCCCAGGATGCGTCGATGGCGCATCAAAACGACCTTGGCGGTCAACGATCCGACATCACAACCGGCGGTCAGTGTCATAAAAGCCTCCGTACCTGGAAGAATTCCGCCAGCCGTTCGGCGGTGGCTTCCCAGGATTCCACCCGGTCATCAAAGGCGTCGTCATACATGATATGGGTGGGATACCCATTGGCTTCGGTCTCCCGGGAGAAGGGTTTCACCATGCCCCAGGTATTGCGGCAACCGGGGGTCCCATTGTAGATCATACAGTCGGCCTTGAAGATACGGGCCAGGGCCAGGGACTCCTCCAGCCACATGTTCGGTCGATCGTATGGGCCGCGGATGGAGCGCACCATGGGAGAGCGGGCATTCATCTGGGCCATACTGTCGATCATGGTGTCCATGTCGGTCGTATCGATACCGTAGGTCATATCGGGAAGCGCTTGCGCATAGGCATGGAAGTCCCGGAAGGTGCGCGATAAAATCGATCCCATATGGGCGATGCCCCGGTCATCCAACCAGTCCCAGAATCTGAAATTCAGGGTGTAGTGATCGATGTAACACATGAAAGCGCGCAGTTTCTCTTCACCGGACCAGAGCCCCGAGCGACCGGTATTGGCCCGCACCGTGGCATGGGCGCGCATCACCTCCAGCAGGTGGGTGTATTCGGGCATTCCCGCGAAGAGAAAGCGTCCGACATAGGCGAAGAGATTGTACATGGGGGGCAGGGGGGTCGGCACCAACCCGTGCATATCCTCCAGGTCCGAAATCAGAAGATCCTGCCGCTCCGTCTCTTCCAGGATTCGGCGCAGGCGCACCTCTTGGAGAGAATGGCCGGATTGTGCTTCCACAAAGGCGATCAGGGCTTTGTAATCTTCCCGGTGATAAGCCTGACTGCGTTTGTCTCCGATCACCGGAGGATAGTTCAGGTGAAAGAAGGGAATGCCAAGATATTCCGAAGCAAAGGCGAAGGCGTTGGCATTGGTGTCACAGACCCCGGGGGTATCGCAGACCATGAAATCGATCGGCTCGCCCAATCCGGCCAGATAGGCCCCCAAAGCGCCCCTCTGGGACGAGCAGGAGGTTTCCGTAAAGCCCACCTCGCAGCCGTAGTCCAGATAGTCCGCCATCCCCCGTCGCCACATGATGCCGCCCAGGGCGGACAGGATCTCCAGGGTGACCGGAACCACATCCAGCGCATAAAACAGGCCGGGCAGCAAACAGAAGGTCGTCCCGGCCAGTTTTTTGCCTTCCCGGTGGGCGTTGAGGATGTTCTGCAGGTACCGGTTGAGCATTTTGATGAACAGGATGCCGGGCTCGCCCTCGCGCAGCAGGGGGTCCAGAACACCTTTGAAATACGGGATGTACCGGTAGAGGTGGCGCAGCTCTCGCGGTGTTCCGTCGGCGGCCTTGGAGGCATGCGCCAGGGCGGCGCCCATCATCCAGTCGAAAGGGTAGGCTTTTATTTCCGGTCGCATGGCGTCCTGTTTTCGGTTTTCAAGTCTTTGACCGTCATCCCGTAAGCCTTTCCAGAAAAGCGTCCAGCCGCATCCGGACGCGGCCGGTTTCCACCAGCGGCCCGTATTCACGCTCGATTCTGAGGCAGGGGATGCCCTGGGCTTCCAAATCGCGTTCGAAGAGACCGTTTTCCGACCCGTGCAGATCGCAGAAGCGAATGTTCTGCATCAGCACCCCGTCGATATGCGCATGCACGATCGCCTCCCGGATGGCCGCCAGGCGTTCCTTGTACTTCCCGTACATGCGCGGACAGATCGAGCGGCCCAGGTAGCCCCGCGCCAGGGCCGCTATCGGATCACCGTTTTCTTCGATCGCATGGCCGGCGAAGCGGACGCCGAAACAGAGGTTTTCAGCGGCCACCACGGCCCGGCCGTCCGCTTCGATCAACCGGATGAGGTCCATATCGTCGCTGATGCTGCCGATCACCATCAGGCGTTTTCGTCCCTCCGGCGGATCGCGGTCCGGACGGGTCGCGATCTCCTCCAGCCAGCGCGCCAGCAGTCCGTTGTAGCGCTCGCGCGGCATGACCGCGCCCGCTACGGTGGCGGCAAAGGCCTCGCTGCCCGAGACGCCGCGGCGGTCGTCCGCGCGAAGGATGGCCAGGCGCGCCAGCAGGCGCCGTCCCCTGTTGAACAGACGGATGGCGGCCTGAAGTTTCGGGGCGCTAATGCGCACCTGGAAGTGCGCTTCCACCGCCCCCATCAAGTTGCGGATCTCCTCCTCGAACCAGGCCAGCCCGTGGGGTGCGGTTTTGTGCGGTACGTCAAAATAGTAAAAAAAATCGGGAACGATTCCCGGGTGATCATCGCCGGCTTTGCGCCAGCACTCGTCCAGGCGCCGCATGCTGTCACATCCCGGTGTGATGATCGCGCCATCCAGAAAGGCATAACCGCCCTCGCCGGCCAGTTGCAGGATGCATTTGGGAAAGGAGCAGATATAGGGCCCGAAATAGGCATCCCCGATCTGCATCCGCTCCGTGCCGATGCCCCGCAGGCGGACCGGAAGAATGCCGGCCGCGTGGAAGATTTCCCCTGGAACATGGGAGCAGGTATGGCCGACGACCTTATTTCCCTTCTCTTTCCACTCGAGGATGGGTTGGCAGGCGATCGTGCGGGCCGCCTCCTGAAAAGCCGCCATCATGAGACCACCTCCTGGTCCATGAGGAGGGATCGCAGGTGCTTCCTGGCCCGGGCCACCTTGGCTTCGTATTCATCTTCGGCCGGCGCCAGGGCCCGAGAAAGCTGGACGATGATATCCGGCAACAGGCCGCGTAACAGCGGACGGAAGGCCCCACCGGAGGCTTTCAGGGCATCGCGGCCCGCGGTTTCGATTTCATCCACGTCCAGCGATGCGGATAGCTGTTGTGCCAGATAGGGGATCAGCTCCGGTTTCAGCGCCGTCACCCGATTGACGAGCCCACAGGCCAGATTGACGCTGTCGCTCCAGGCCTGCAGATCCAGATCCGACAAACCGTCGTCCAGCACTTGGCGCAGGGCATCGTCGGATATCTGTTCCAGGGCTTCCAGGCGTAAGCGCCCGGCCCGTAGACCTGGATTTTTCCGCGCGGCATAGGTTCGCAGACCTTCAGAGACGACCTCCGGGCGATCGGCGAGGGCTTCGGACAAGCTGCGCACCACGATTTCCTTGTCCTCCTGGAGGGCAATCCTTGCTGACCAGTAGCCATGACTGTCCAGCTCACCAACGATAGCGGTCATCATCTGCTGCATGTCATCCTGGAATCCAGGCCGACCGGGATCACCGATCAAGGCGCTGCCAGTGTGGATCTTGCGAATCAACGCCGTCAGCTCGTTGAGGACCGCGCCGAGGGACCTGCCATCCACCGAACGAACCAGCGATAGCGCGATATCGGCCACCAGATCCGGCGCGGCCTGATTGAAACGCCGCAGGGTTTCCTGCAGGAAGATGACCGCCAGGTTGAGCAGATCCGGCAAAAAGGAGAGCGACAGCACCAGTTTGGACGGGTACTGCCACAAAAGGGCATTGATTTCCCCGGCCAGCGCCCGGGCTTCGGGCTGCATGGTATCGGCCAGATCACGCAGGGCCCCGAAATCGGTATGCTCGACCCAGCTGCGGATGGCGGGCGCGATCGCATCGGCCAGGGCGGTGGGGTGGGTTTGGTGGAGATCATGCAGCGATTGCAGGGCCCGGGTAAAGAGTCGGCCGGCCTGCCCGGCGGCCAAACTGGCGCCAAGGGCGTCGAGGTGTTTTTGCTTTTCTTCCGGCGCCAGGGTCGCGGTTTTGTCCACGGCGGCCTGCAGGGTTGCAAACAGGCGGTCCACCATTTCCGGCATGACCTCACCCAACCCGGTTGGGCCGCCGCCCCTGGTGGAGGGTTGCTGTAGCCCTTTTTGAAAACTGCGGCCGAGGGGTCGGGCGGCTTTCTTTTTCAAGGGGTGGTCGCCGGCCCAGAGATCGAGGAATTCCGGAATCAAAAGGCCCAGGGCCTCGCGTATCTCCCTCGTGCGCAGCAAAACCTGCAGGGCAGACGGCAATGGATCCTGCCGGGGCGTCTGGGCGTTGCTTGGCTTAGCCGTTTCCGGTGCTGGTGTCATGAACACGCTCCTGATGGCGGTCGAAGGATTGCCCTCAGGCCGGATCGGCGACCTGATGGGCGGGTTGCTCCGGCGAACGCGATCGGCCGGCCAGGTGCCGGGCCAGTCGCTTTCCCAATGCGATCAGGGTAAAGGTCGGCGGTAAACCCCAGGCCTCGGGCATGACCGAGCAGTCGCAGACATACAGGTTGTCGATCCCGGTTTGCAGGTTGCTATCCACCAGCTCACCGATTTTAACCGTACCCCCTGGATGGGCGGCCAGATACCAGCTGCGGTGAATATCCCGGGCACCGGCGTGGGCCAGGATTTCGCGCGCCTGGGCATATCCTTTAAATATCTTCACCTTGTCGGCTTCGACCAGGCGTTTGCGGATGCCGCCCCGGTCGGTCAGACGACCGCCGAGACGATCCTTGATTTTAACCATGATCGTGAGCGTTTGAGCATGCCGGGGCAACTGATCCAGTCGCCCCACCTGGGCGTTGAAGAGCATGTGCAGGGCCTTGGGCACGGTCATATCCGTGATCACGTAGCCGTCATCCTCGCGGTGCATGCCGCCGGCCATGGGAATTTCGCGCCCCCCCCGGAGGTCTTCGACCGTCCCCATGACGACAATCAGCGGGTCGAAGAAAAAATCACAACCCGCTGCGGCGATCCCGGTCTTCCTGAGGATCAGGGGCGATCCGATGCCCCCCGCGGCGATCACCACCGTCGGGGCGTGCGCGCGATGGGTGGCGCCCCGCCGATTGTATGCCACCCCGATCGCCCGGCCGTCTTCCACCAGCACCCGTTCGACCCGGGCCCCGTTGATCAGGCGGGCGCCGTTCTGCCGGGCTTCGTCCACGAACATGCGGCCGCTCCACTTGGCGCCTTCGGGGCAACCGTAGTGGCATCGATAACAATTCGGCTGGCACTTGTCCTGGTCGATAAATTTAGGCAGTTTGCGCCAGTCGTAACCCAGGTCCCGGGCGCTGTGCATGATGCGCCGGGCCATGGGCCCCATCAATTCATCGGCAAGGGGCCGGATGGGCAGTTCGGTCCGGATTTCCGCGATCTCGCGGCGCAGATCGATGCCCCGAGCATCGAACATTTTCAAGGGGGGATCGAAAGCGCTGCCGTAGTAGAAAACCGAACTGCCGCCGGTGATAATGCCCCGCACCATTCCGCACAGATCACCGGTGAGCAGCAGGCTTTTACCGGGTACGGTCGCGCTCCTGGCATACTGCCCCAGGGTTCCCCGAAGCGGCCGGGCATCGCCCCATTCCAGCATCAGAACCTCTTTCTGGCGACGGGTCATTTCCCTGGCAACCGTGGCTCCGCCCGGACCGGTGCCGACCACGATAACGTCCGTTTCCTGGGCTGGTCTCATGTCGGGCCCCCTTCTGGGACGGTCTTGGAAAAGGTTTTGCAAAGGCGCTTTGCGTTCCAACAAACGGAAATATCGATTCAATGCCCGCCGGCAGCGGCTTCAACGCCCGGTTTCTGCGGCCGAGGGCCCGTCACCGTTGGCGATGGCCAGCGCAAATTCTTTTTCATTGCGCGCATAGGCCTGGACAATGTTTTCTAATTCGGTCACCTCGCCGGCGACGAGATGGCTGTGCATCTTCCGGAAGAAGCGCACATTGGAAGCCAGTTCGTCCCCCCGGGATGCCAACGAGGCATATTGAATCCGGCGGTTGCTGGGCCCCAAGTCGGTCAGAATGGATATCAGCAGAGGGTTCTGGGAGGCCTTCAGGCCCACGGCCGCAAAATCAAAGATGCCGCCATAGTAGGCTTCGACGTCCTGCGCGGCGGCAGCGGTCTCGATGCG
>JASFFM010000221.1:0-7447 GCA_050124295.1 Desulfobacterales bacterium
GTGACGGGCAAGGACAGGGAGTTGCAAACCGAGTTGCAGGATACCGCCGACCATCACGCCGACCGCCAGAGCACTGGTGCGCATGGCCGGTGCAGACAGCTGCCAGACGCCAATCAATATCGCCGCAATCATGGCCAGGTTGAGCACCGCCGGTGCCAGCGCGGGGACGCTGAAATGCCCCAGCGCGTTCAAGATACCCATGCTTAGGGCAACCAGCCCCACCAGCAGGATATAAGGCAGCATGATACGGGTCAGGTGGATGGTTAAATCAAGTTCCGCCCCCGAAACCATGAAACCCGGCGCCAGCCCGCGCACGATGATGGGCGTGAATACCATTCCCAAAAGGACGATGAGCGCGAGGATCAGTGCCATGCGGCGGAAAACGACGACGGCCAGGTCAAGGGCCTTCCGCCGTCCGCAGCGCTGGGCATGCGCATGGAATAAAGGGATGAAGGCCATCCCCAAAGCGCCTTCCCCCACAAGGCGCCGGAACAGATTCGGGAGCCGGAAGGCGACGATGAATGCATCGGCGTAGATACCGGCCCCGAAACTCCAGGCAATCAGCATGTCCCGGAGATAACCCAGGATCCGACTGGCGAAGGTTGCGGTAATGACAACACCGGTATCCCGGGCGTCTGCCGGGTGGCGCAGCAAAGGATCGGTTTTAGATGGGGACGCGCACACGGAAACGCCGCCGGCCGTTTTTCCAGAGCGGGTGGGCATGCTTGCGCAACCGACAATGGATTGAGGGAGATATTAGCATGATTTGCTGCTTGACATTTTCTGATGGCTTGGTTAAGGAGTCTAATTCACAAAAAATCAACAAAGGGAGAACAAGCCTTGGCGAATCATAAATCGGCCAAAAAACGCGCCCAGCAGAATGAAGTCCGACGTTTGCGCAACCGATCGGTACGAACCCAAATCAAAGGTATCGTCAAAAATGTCCGTTCCGCGGCCGCCGGCCAAGATCCGGTGCAGAGCCCGGTGCAATTGAAGTTAGCCCAGTCGGCGATCGACAAGGCCGCCAAGAAGGGTGTTCTGCACCCGAAAACCGCTGCACGCAAAATTTCCCGCCTGGCCCGCCTGGTCAAATCCAGCCAGGCCTAAAACCGCTGCCCGCGCCAGGGCCCCTTTACTTTAACGCATGACGACACCGTTTTTGGTGGTCATGCGTTTTTTGGTTTCAAAACGACGCCGTGAAACGGTAGTGGAACTTTTCCGCCAGGCGACGTGCGATCACGGCCAAGGCCCGCCGCAGATTGCCTTCCGTGCTGGTTTTATCCGCCAGGACGGCATACGCCTCCCGGTCGCTCAAGCTGCTCTGCCACAGGACGTTTCCTTGACGGTCTTTCAAATAGAGGTCGACGGAAATGGTGACCCGTCGTTCCAGGGTAACGGTCACGCTGCGGCGCGCGATGGATCTCGTTCGCAAATCGCGAATAACACCTTCCAACACGGCATCCGCGGCATCCCGGCCGACCACTTCCGAATATCCGTGGCGATTGACCTCAAATATGAACTCATTGGTAAACAGGGTTTCAATGCCCACCCGGGTGGTGGTGTTGTCCAGCGGCGGAATGTGCAGCTTTTGGACGGCGATCACCGGATCACGATCCCCCTTGAAGCGGTAGCCACAGCCGGCCAGACAGATGACAACCAACGACACGGCGACGAGTTTGCCGACCACCGCGCCTCCAGGTCGTCGATAACGGTTGCGAGGTCCTTTCGCCCGGTCGGCCTTCGGCGCCTGTTCCCTGTGCAGGATCAATTCGTTACCCATTTAGCGTTGACCTTTGTTTTACCGCCGTTTGGGGCCAGGTTCATTCATTCCGGCCCCAGGGGGTGCCGGGATGGGGAATCAATCAGTGTTGTCAGCGCGCGCGGAAACGCTCTCAGACAACGATGTTCACCAGCTTGCCGGGCACCACGACGACCTTGCGGACCGGTTTTTGACCGACAAACTTGCGGGCCCGTTCATCGGCCAGCGCCAGGGCCTCGATCTGTGCTTTTTCCGTGCCCGCCGCTACGGTCAGGCGGCTGCGCAATTTGCCGTTGACCTGAACGACGATGATCCATTCATCACGTGCCAGGGCCGCTTCCCGGTAGCTGGGCCAGGGGGCCTGCAGGATGCTGGGTGCATGCCCCAGGTGTTCCCAGATCTCTTCGGCAAAATGCGGCACAATGGGAGACATGAGCAAGGCCACGCGCTCCAGGGCCAGTCGCACGACACCCACCTCTTCATCTGAGACCGGCCGGATGGCATCCCCCGCAAACATGTTGACCAGTTCCATCACCGCACTGATCGCCGTATTGAAATGAAAACGGTCTTCGATATCGTAGGTCACCTTGTGGGTCACCTGGTGGACCTTTTTATAAAGTTTGCGCATGGGGGGCGCCAGTAGCGCCTCATCGCCGTCAAATGCCGCCACCCCGTCGATGGGCGCCAGCCAGTGCCATACCAGCCGCCAAACCCGATTCAGAAACCGGTAGCCACCATCCACGCCCTGGGCGCTCCACTCCAGATCCCGTTCCGGAGGGGCCGCAAAAAGACAAAACAAGCGGGTCGTATCAGCCCCATACTGACCAAGCAGCGTATTGGGATCGATCACATTCTTCTTGGATTTGGACATTTTTTCGACCCGCCCCGTCTGAACCCCTTGCCCGCACAGGCGGCAGCGCTGTTGGCCGTCGTGGTCCTGAACGTCCTCCGGGAAGAGAAAACCATGTTCCGGACAGGAGACGGTCTCCTTGCAAACCATGCCCTGGGTTAATAGGCGCGTGAAAGGCTCCTTGAAGGCGGTCAGACCGAAATCCCGCAGGACCCGGGTGTAGTAGCGCGAATACAGCAGGTGCAAAACGGCGTGCTCCACGCCGCCGATGTACTGATCGACGGGCATCCAGTAATCGACCGCCGCCTTGTCGAAGATGCCCGTGGTGCAGCGCGGGCTGCAGTAGCGCTCAAAATACCAGGACGATTCGACGAAGGTATCCATGGTATCCGTTTCCCGGCGGCTGTCCTCCCTTCCGCATTTCGGGCAGGCCGTCCGGCAGAAACGCTCCAGGTCCGGCAGCGGAGAGCGACCGCCTTCCAGCAGGTCCACCTCTTCGGGCAATAGGATCGGTAGATCATCCTCGGGGACGGGAACCACCCCACAGTCCGCGCAGTAGACCACCGGAATGGGCGCCCCCCAATAACGTTGCCGTGATATACCCCAGTCACGCAGGCGGAAATTGACGGTTTTGCGCCCCAGATTGTGGTCTTCGAGATAGGTGGCAATGGCTTCCATGGCCTGGCGATTGGGCAGGCCGTCAAAGGGACCCGAGTTCACCATGCGGCCGTCCTGGGTGTAAGCTTCCGTCATGGTGGCGGCATTCAGGGGGTCGTCGGCCCGATCGATCACCACGACCATATCGAGCCCGTATTTGCGTGCGAAATCAAAATCGCGCTGGTCATGGGCGGGAACCGACATGACCGCACCGGTGCCGTACTCCATGAGGGCAAAATTGGCCGAGTAGATCGGCATGCGCTGCTTGGTCATGGGGTTGATACAGTAGGCGCCGATGAAAACACCTTCTTTTTCATACATTTCCAGGCCTCGATCGGAGCGATCCTGCAAGGCGATGCGTTCCACGAAGGCGCGTACGGCTTTTTCCTGCGGGGTGTGGCGAGAGAGTACACCCACCAGGGGGTGTTCCGGCGCCAGGCACATGAAGGTCGCCCCGAACACTGTGTCATGGCGGGTGGTGAAGACCGTAATGACCTCGTCGGATGCTTCGACGGGAAATCGAATTTCGGCGCCCTGGCTTTTGCCGATCCAATTCTTCTGCATGGTGAGAACCTTTTCGGGCCAGCCAGGGAGTTGGTCACAGTGCACCAGCAGGTCTTCGGCGTAATCTGAAATACGGAAAAACCACTGCCAAAGCTTTTTCTGGCGAACCTGCTGTCCACAGCGCCAGCACATGCCGGCCTCCACCTGCTCATTGGCCAGAACCGTCTGGCAGGGGTCGCACCAGTTGACATAAGATTCCTTGCGATAGGCCATGCCCTTTTCCAGCA
Organism: Desulfobacterales bacterium; assembly: GCA_050124295.1. GTDB lineage: Bacteria > Desulfobacterota > Desulfobacteria > Desulfobacterales > UBA5852 > JABZFP01. The sequence continues at coordinate 4,058 of JASFFM010000221.1, forward strand.
TTTTAAGAAACAGCCACTGCTCCCAGCGGTAGTACTCCGGACGGCAGGTGGCGATTTCCCGGCTCCAGTCATAGGAGAAACCCAGTCGCTGCAGCTGTTCGCGCATGGCATCGATATTGGCATAGGTCCAGCGGGCCGGATGGGTATTGTTGGCAATGGCGGCATTTTCGGCCGGCATGCCGAACGCATCCCAGCCCATGGGGTGCAGGACATTGAACCCGCGCATGCGCTTGTAGCGGGCCACAACGTCGCCGATCGTGTAGTTGCGCACGTGGCCCATGTGAATTTTCCCCGAAGGATAGGGAAACATTTCCAGCAGATAGTATTTTTCGCGGGACGGGTCATCGTCGACCTTGAACAGGTTGGATGCCTTCCACCATTGCTGCCATTTGGCCTCGATCGACTGAGGATCGTAGCGTTCTTCCATGTTGTTTGCATGCCTCCCGATGAATCAGTGGTTCGCCATCGAAATCTGCTGGGACCGACGCCTTGAGGGGATCGACCCCTTATGGGCAAATGATCTTCATGCCATAACGATCCCTGAATAGCAACCCGCCGGCATGGCCCCCGCGTTGCCCCAGGGCGGCCCCCGTCGAATTTTAGATTCCGGCGCAATCGCCAAGGGGCAACCCCGAATCGCGTCGGCGGCTGGAGGGCCGTCTAAAACTGTTTGACTTGGTGCCCCCAATTGCCTATTTATAACGTTTACATAAAAGGTGCGCGGACGGAGAATCTCGCAGGTCCAGCAGACCGTGCATCGCCCGGAAGCCGTCATGCGTCCAATTCGATATGCCCTAAGGCCTGATCTGACCGGTCGACAGGAAACGCATCATCCAGCGCCAGCACAGACCATTTTATTCGGGGAATGGCAGCGCACCGGCAAGATGGCCGGTCACAAGGGCGGCCTTGCCTGTGGGCAGACCGAGAGCTGACCCCGAACCAGCCAATTCCCCGTTACATTTCACAAGGACACCGAATTATATGAGCAGCAAGATTCTGATCAACGCCGTTGACACGGAAGAGTGTCGCATCGCCAAGGTGAAGGACAGCACCCTGGAAGAATTCCAGATTGAAAGCGCCAGCATCCAAATTACCCAGGGAAATATCTACAAGGCCGCCATCACCCGCATCGAGCCCAGCCTGCAGGCGGTTTTCGTCGACTACGGTGCGGAGCGCAACGGATTTCTCCAGATCCAGGAAATTCACCATGACTATTTCCAGGACCTTGAGGGGGGACGGCACGATATCGCGAAACTGGTGCGCAAGGGGCAGGAAATGCTGGTCCAGGTGGTCAAGGACCCCATCATGCACAAAGGTGCCATGCTGACAACGAACCTTAGCCTTGCCGGGCGCTTGCTGGTGTTGATGCCGGGCAATGAAACCTACGGCATTTCCCGCAAAATCGAAGATGAGGAGGAGCGCCAGCGTCTCAAAGACATCATGAATACCCTCAGCGTTCCGGAAGGGTTTGGCGTGATCGTGCGGACCATTGCCGAAGGGTCTACCAAGACGGCGATCAGCAAGGATTTTGCCTATCTGCTGCGCCTGTGGAAAACCATCAAGGGACGCGTCATGGAGGTCGAATCACCGCATCTGCTCTACAAAGAACGCAACCTGGTGGTGCGCACGATACGCGACTACTTTACTTCCGATGTTTCCGAAATCCTGGTGGACGATCCCACCGTATTTAACGAAATCAAGGATTTCATGAAGATCATCTCTCCCAAGCAGACCAAGATCGTCAAGCAGCACAAGGCCGCCAAACCCATCTTCACCCGTTTCCAGTTGGAAAACCAGATTGCCACCGTCTATGACAGTCGCGTACCCTTGAAATCAGGCGGGTCGATCGTCATTGCCCAAACCGAGGCGCTCGTGGCCATCGATGTCAACTCCGGCAAAGCCACCCAGAAAGGATCCATCGAAGAAACCGCGCTGCTCACCAACCTGGAGGCGGTGGAGGAAGTCGCTCGCCAGCTCAGGCTGCGCGACCTGGGGGGACTGATCGTCGTCGACCTGATCGATATGCGTGATCGCAAGAATCGCAGTGAGGTCGAGCGGGCCATGAAAAGCCATTTAAAGAGTGATAAGGCGCGCACCAAGGTGGGGCGCATATCGCGTTTTGGCCTGCTGGAAATGTCACGCCAGCGTATTCGACCTTCCATCGAATTCAGCAGTTATCAACCCTGCGAGCACTGCCGGGGCAAAGGGCAGGTGCCTTCGACGGAAACCCTGGGCGTGGCTTTTTTACGCAAACTCAGTTTAGAGAGCCTCAAATGTGATATCAAGACCCTAATAGGGCGGGTACCCACCAGCGTGGCGGATTACCTCCTCAATCGCAAACGTAAGGAATTGACGGAACTGGAGGAAAAACGCCACCTGGTCATCCGGATCGAAGCCGATGAACGCATGATACCCGGCGAAAGTCTCATTACCTGTGAGTAAACCGGCCACGGCTGCCGCCGGATGCCTCGGCAACAGGGAATGACCGCCAAAACAAGCAGAGCCAATTTCACATGGCGGAAGGATCAATTCATGGCAGGACATCGTAACAGGCGCAAAACCAGCTCCCTGGTCGTCATCGCGCTGGCCGGTCTTCTTCTGCTGGCCGTTTTGGTGACGATAAAAATCTTGATGGAGCCTCAGATTATTGACCGTGAAGACCAGGCGACGCCCTCCCCAAGCCCTCCGGCGGGCGACGCTGCACCCGAAGCCGGGGAGCGCGCCGTCATCGATTTCGGCAAACTGGAATCGGATGAGGACCTGCAATCCCTCATGACGCAGCGTAAAAAGGACTATGACGTTGGAGAGGGCATCGATATCATTGCCCGATCGGATGAAACCCTGCAAATCGGCGACACCATTGTCTCCATGCAGGAGCTGCAGGAACAAATCCGCTTGAAGCTGGGGGAAATCACGGAAGAAACCCTTGGGCCGGACGGCCAGCCCCTGCCCAGAGCGACGGAGAATTTCGGCATCTATATTGTTCAACCCGGCGACAACATCTGGAATATCCACTTTCGTTTTCTGAAAGATTATTTTCAACGCCGGGAGGTCACGCTGTCCCCCGTGGCGGATGAGCCCGTGCAGGGCGGATTCAGCTCCGGGATCGGCAAACTCCTCAAATTTTCTGAAAACATCGTCTTTATCTACAACATCAAGGACAAGCAGTTCAGTGAAAACCTGAACCTGATCGAACCGCAATCGAAAATCGTGATTTATAAAATGGATCGGGTCTTCGCCTTCCTGGAGCAGGTGGATTATAGCAAAATTAACCGCATCCAGTTCGACGGCGATACCCTATGGGTCCCGGCCAATTGACTTCCCGCCAATCGATGAAAAGGGTTAGGACACCCAGCACCCAGGGCGGACACCTCGATCGCCAAAAGAATC
>JASFFM010000222.1:0-7386 GCA_050124295.1 Desulfobacterales bacterium
GGTGTAGTTGGGATGCTTATCGAGAAGCAGCTTGTAATAACTGAGGGCGGTATCCAACTGCCCCTTTTCCTGATGGGCCCGGGCCATGTAATAGATCCCCTCGGGCTGGTCCGCACCGGTTCCCGCCGCCCCCTCTAAAACGCGTATGGCCTGATCATACTGTCCCTCCTGGAAATAAAGTTTCCCCAGGGCCACCAAAATATCGCTGTCCAGCGGGAGGGCCGCCAGGGATTTCTGGAGATGCCGGATGGCGGCCGTGCGCTCCCCGTTGCGGGCCAGGATCAAACCGTACTGGTAATTGACCAGGGGGTTGTCAGGATCTTTGGCATAGGCCTTCTGATAGCGATTCAGGACCAGCTTCGGGTCGCCGTATTCGATCAGCAGCCGGGTGTGCATGCGCACAAACGGCTTGGGGTCGACCAAAGGCGGCTGCCCGTATTTTTGATTAAAATTCTGAACCCGGCGATTGATGTCGGCGATCCGGCTTTCCACGGCGGGGTGGGTCATCACATAGGTGGGGATCTCCTCGGAACCGAACCATTGTTTGCTGCGGATCTTCTCGAACATGGTCACCATGCCCTCACCGCGATAGCCGGCACGATAAAGGGTATTCAATCCAATCTGGTCCGACTCCTCTTCATCCGCCCTACCGTAGGCCAGCATCATGCTCGAAGCCCCGGCCCCTGCCCCCATCACGCCCGCCATGCCCGCGTCACCGGACCCGGTGGCGACACCGAGCAGGATACTGGCGATCATGCCGGCCAGCATAAGTTTGTTGACGTTCTTGGATCGTTCGATTTTCTCGGATATGTGCCGCCCGGTCACGTGACAGATCTCATGGGCCAGGATGCCGACCAATTCCTCTTCGCTTTCCATGGCCATGAGAAGACCGCTGTAAATGAAGATATGGCCGGCCGGTGTGGCGAAAGCATTGTAGACATCCTGCTGGACCACATAAAAATGGTATTCAAACGGCTGCGGGGGCAGGGAGGCTAATAGTTTCTGGCCCACGGCATTGACATAATCCACGATGACGGGATCCTCGATCATGGGGAGCTGGCTTTTTACCATTGCCAGAAACTCCTTGGAGAGCTCCTTTTCCTCTTTGATCGTCAAGGCACTTGCCGTACCCGCCCCGGACCACATGAGAACGAGGATCACCACGAGGGTTTTGACGGCTGTTCGCATCCGCCTCAAGCGCTGCATGTGGTTTCCTTTCAAGGGCTTTAAAATGTATCCGCACGTGTTCCCGCACCCGTCCGGCAAGGTAGGTCATCATAAGCGATTTCAAGACCTTGTTCAAGTCCTGTCCGGTCGCCGGGAACGATTCCGACCGAAGAAAGCTGTTGCACTTTTGCATGCCCTTCGATAGGGTAGACGATCTTTTTGATCCTCACGTTACCGGACGTGTGAGCACAAGATGGCGCACATCATCTGTATTGCCAACCAGAAAGGCGGTGTGGGCAAAACCACCACCGCCGTGAATCTCTCCGCCTCGCTGGCCGCGGCCGAGAAAAGGACCCTGCTGGTGGACTGCGATCCCCAGGCCAATGCCACCACCGGGCTGGGCATCGACAAGAAAACCCTCACGAGCACACTCTATCATGGTTTGATCGGCCAGCGGGACATCGATGACCTTCTGTGGGATACGGCCATCCCGGCGCTCCAGGTGCTGCCGTCCAACGTGGAGCTGATCGGCTTTGAAGTGGAAATGATGGACACGGAAGGCCGCGAAACCATTTTGAAACGATTTCTGAGCACGCTGCAGCAGCCTTACGATTATATCCTCCTGGATTGCCCGCCGTCCCTGAACCTGCTGACCGTCAATGCCATGACCGCGGCCGATGCCTTGCTGATTCCGCTGCAATGCGAGTTTTATGCCCTGGAGGGATTGAGCCAACTTCTGCAAACGGTCAAGCGGATCAAGCACAATCTGAATCCCGACCTGGCGATCGACGGCATCCTGCTCACGATGTTCGACAAACGCACCAACCTGTCCCATCAGGTGGCGGAAGATGCCGAACGTTATTTCAACGACCTGGTCTATCGAACGACCATTCCTCGCAACATCCGCCTGGGCGAAGCGCCCAGTTTCGGTAAACCGATCCTCATGTACGATGCCGCATCGGTAGGCTCCCAGAGCTACATGCAGCTCGCCAATGAGATCATCCGCCAGTAACCTCCGGGGCCAAGCGCCAGACAACAGCCATCGACATGACGCGCAAAACCATTTCATCGAAAGATAAAACCCGCCGTAAACGCACCAAAATGGCCCTGGGCAAGGGACTTGAAGCGCTAATTCCCGGAGGCGCCGCGTTTGACCGCCAAGACCGTGATTTCCTCCTTTGCGATGTGTCCCTGATCAAGCCCAACCGCCATCAGCCGCGGCAGCGTTTTGCCGAGGAAGACATGGCGGAGCTGGCCGCTTCGATCCGCGCCCAGGGCGTCATTCAACCTCTGCTGGTCCGCAGGGATGGCACCGGGTATGAGCTAGTGGCCGGTGAACGCCGCCTGCGCGCGGCCAAAATGGCCGGTCTGTCCGAAGTTCCCGTGGTCGTCAAAGACGTCTCCCCGGCTGAAATGCTGGAAATGTCCATCGTTGAAAACATTCAGCGGGCGGATTTCAATCCCATCGAGGAAGCCAACGCCTATCATCGCCTGATGACCGAATTCGGCCTTACCCAGGACCAGGCGGCGGAAAGGGTCGGCAAAAGCCGTTCGGCGGTCGCCAACTTCCTACGATTGCGGCAGCTGGACGGCAAAATTAAAACCAGCATCATCGCGAATGAAATCAGCATGGGGCATGCGCGCGCCCTGCTGGGTCTGGAAAACGCGCCGGATCGCCTGGCCGCCTGGCGTGCTATCGTCGCCCAAAAACTCTCGGTTCGCGAGACCGAAAATTTGATTCGCAAACTCAAATCCGCGCCCCCCAAGCCCGCCCAACGACAGCCGAACGCGGTGGAACGCCATTTTGCCGCGCTTGCGGAAGACCTGTCACGGTATTACGGTACCAAGGTGTCCATCCAGCGGCAAAAAAAACGCGGCACCGTCGCCATCGAGTTTTACAGCGACGACGATCTGGACCGGCTGCTCGATTTGTTGAAACACGGCAGTTGAACCAACGCCAACAACCTTTGCCCCGTGATCGGATCCTCATGGCCTTCGCCCGACCCGGATTGGGATCGGAACGACGGGCCGATAAGAACGACTTTTAACTTCGGATTCCATTCTGTTGAGGGAGAGCCAGCATGTGCGAAGCCAACGCTTACCTTATGAACGGCGATGAGGCCCGCCTGATCATGAAGGCGGTGGACGTGGTGAAACCGGAAGGGATGGGGTTGCGCCTGATCAATATCTTCGGTGAGCAGAAATTTCTCCAGGCAACCATCCACTCCCTGTCCCTGGTCGATCATAAGATCCTTCTAAAACCTGTCGCTGAACCTTCAGGACCGTAGGCCATAAGAACGTTGCGCGAGGCAGGGGCCGAAAATCGGCACCTTGGCGGACAAAGGCCCGCTGCTTCGGCCGAACGCCTTGTGGTTTCCGTGGCAACATGAAAATTCTGGTCGCAAAAACTGCCGGTTTCTGCATGGGCGTCCGCCGCGCGGTGGAGATGGTCCTGGAAGCCCCTGAAAAGCATATCCCGCCCATTTGCACCTTTGGCCCGCTGATTCACAACCCGCAGGTTCTGCACCTGCTGGAAGAAAAGGGCATTACGGTCTGTGATCGCATCCCGCCGGCCGGCCAAGGCACGGTGTTGATCCGGGCCCACGGTGTTCCGCCCCAGGACAAGGATGGTTTGAACACCGCCGGATTCAACGTCATCGATGCCACCTGCCCGCGGGTTATCAGCGTGCAGAGGATTATCCGCAAAAACGCCGCCCGGGGCTACGCCTCGATCATTATCGGCGATCGCGACCATCCGGAAGTCATCGGTCTTAAAGGCTATGCCGGCGACAACGGCCATGTGGCCGCCACCCTTGAGGAACTCCAGCAGCTGCCAGAATTTGAGAATGCCATCATCGTGGCCCAGACCACCCAGAACACGGACCTTTACAAGACGATCAAGACCTGGGCGGCCGTCCAGGTGCCCCATTACAAAATTTACGACACGATTTGTGATTCCACCGAGAAGCGACAGACCGAAGTTCAGTGTCTGGCAACCCAGGTTGATGCCGTCGTCGTTGTGGGCGGCCGGGAGAGCGGCAACACCCAGCGACTCTACGAGGTGGCCCAATCCTCCGGCAAACCGGCGTTCCACGTCGAAACAGAGGAAGAGCTCGACGTGGATACCCTGGCCCAGTTTCGCCAAATCGGGGTGACGGCCGGGGCCTCAACACCCAACTGGCAGCTTAAAAAAGTCTGTCGCACGCTGGAATCCGCCCCCTACCGGGGCGTGACCGGTTGGCGCCGAGCCCTCTACGACCTGCAGCGCACCCTCTTGCTGACCAATATCTATGTCGCCTTCGGCGCTGGTGGCTTGAGTTATGCTTCCATGCAGCTCCAGGGTCTGGAGCGCTTTCTGCCCTACGGTCTGGTGGCCATGCTCTACGTGCTGTCCATGCACCTGTTGAATCATCTCACCGGCGGCGAGGCCGACCGCTACAACGACCCCTTACGCGCCCGCTTTTACCAGCGTCACAAGGTTTCCCTTGCCATCATGGCCATCGGCGGCGGTGCCAGTGGCCTGGCGATTGCGCTGAGCGCCGGTCCTCTGCCGTTTGGCCTCCTGCTGGTCATGAGCATTCTGGGCTTGTCCTACAACTTGAAAATCCTGCCGGCCTTCCTCAGCGGCGGTCGTTATCACCGCATCAAAGACATTCCCGGCTCGAAAACATTCCTGATTGCGGCCGCCTGGGGGCTGGTCACCACCGTGATGCCGGCCTTGTCCGAAAATGGCCGCATCGGGGCGGACACCCTGGCCGCCCTGGTTTGGACCTCCGGTCTCGTGTTTGCCCGTACAACCTATTTCGATCTTCTGGATATGCAGGGGGATCGTCTCGTGGGGCGTGAAACGCTACCGATCGTTTTAGGTGCCAAAAGGTCCACGGATCTTTTGAAAATATCGCTGCTGGTGCTGTTTATTCTGCCGGCCCTCACCAGCGCGTTGAACCTGTCAACCGGTCTGGGCTATTTTCTGGTGATCATCCCGATGGTCATGATGGCCGTGATCATATCCCATGAGCGGGGCAAGCTGTTGGCGGGCACACGTTTGGAGTTTCTGTTCGAATCGCACAGCATCCTGGCGGGCATCATCAGCGTGATCTGGTCCCTGACAATCGCCGGCAATCTTTGATCAGGCCCCCGCGGGCCGGCGCCGCAACGTTGGCAGGGGCCTCAACGGTCCCGATGATCGCGCCAGATGGAAGGCTCCCTGCCTGAAAGCAGTCGCTGAATGTTGGCCCGATGGCGGTACCATATCCAGGCCGCCGTCAAACCGGCCCAGACCGATAAAACGCCCGATCCGGTCGCATACCAGACGGCCAGGGGCATGCTGCCGGTGGCCGCCAGGGAGGCTGCGGAAACGCGGTTGACCGCGCAGGCCGTCATAATGAAAACCAGGCCGCAGACCCCCAAAGCGCCGGGGGCAATCGCCAGCAACCCACCGGCCGCGGTGGCGACCCCTTTGCCACCGGTGCGAAACTTCAGGAAAATGGGATACAGATGGCCGGCCAGGGCGCAGAAGCCGACCAGGGCCAGATACCCCTGCTGGAAGGCCAACGTTTCATGTGCGGCCAGGTTCCCGGCCCACCACACCGGCAGAAATCCCTTGGCGATATCGCCGATCAAGGTAGCGGCGGCCGGCAGCGTGCCCACCGTCCGGCGCACATTCGTGGCCCCGATGTTACCGCTGCCGCAGGCACGAATATCCCCCCGCCCCAGCCCGTAAGCGATCAGCAGACCGAAGGGGATCGATCCCAGCAGGTAGGCCAGCATCGGCAGCAGGAGCACCATGATCCATCGTTCCAGATCCATCGGTGTTGATTCCTTCCATTCGACAGCACGCAGCGAGCGGGGACCGCGCCGGCAGGTCCCGAGGTTGCTTCGTCAGCGAAACCATGACAACATAACCTCACAACTGGCTTGGGGGCAACTTCAGTCGTGGGGAATTGGAAATCCCCCCTCCGATTAGGACCGCTTCAACAATGGTGTCTCAGGTCCTGAGACCGCCCAGCAAGGTCCCGGAGACCGTTTCGGGACGCGCCATTGGGGGGCAGGGACATTTTTATGACAACGGAAAACCCATACCCTGATCAGCCAATCCAGCTCGAGATCAACGGCGAATTGGACCTGCACACTTTTCGACCTGCCGAGTTGGCGCCCCTGGTGAGGGATTATATCGCCGCCTGTCGTGAAAAAGGTATCTTATCCCTGCGCATCATCCACGGCAAGGGCCGCGGGGTGCTGCGGGAGCGGGTGCATCAAATTTTGGGCCAAAGTCCCCTTGTCGTGGCGTTCCGGCTGGCACCGCCGGAAGCCGGCGGCTGGGGCGCCACTCTGGTGCAGTTGAGGCCACCATCGCAGCCGCCCGGATTTTAAGGTTGCTACCCGGTAAGTTGGATGATAGAAATTTAGTGATAGGACACACGCGATCGACACCTTGACGGCGCCCTCCACACGGGTCGCCCTGGAACCGGACCTCATCGCAATGGACAAATTAACCGAATTTCCGACCACTGATCACAGCGGCATGGTCAGCAAGACCATCCTGCTGGAGGATCTCCGCCAGACACTGGTCCATATCCTCTGTAAGGATCTGGATGAGGAAGAGCGACTGGACATGCAGCGTTCCATCGAAGATTTTATGCTGAACAGCGCCACCCATTACTCTCCCGATGAATTGATCTCCGACTTCGACACCACCGAAAAGATCTTGGATCGATTCATCGCCCACCTGGAAAACCGCAAAGAAATGGCAGGACAAACCCTTCACTGAACCAACGGCCCGAAACCAGACCGCGGCCACATCCCTGAAAATTTTACTGGTCATGAGCGCGATGGTGCTTAGGATATAATTGGATACCGCGTTTGCTTTATCATATCAGCACGATCAAAGGGCGGCGCATCGATACGATATGGGTTGTTTTGGTCTTTGGGGTATCCCATAATTCACGGTTGCGATCTGAAGCGCTGCTTCTGGGCGACACCATTAGGGGGCTTGGCGGACAATCTGCCTTCCTGGGATCTCAAAATGAAAATTCTCGTTCGTGATCATGGCCAATCTGAGGATTTCTGCAAAATCAGTCTTCTCATTTGATCGATTTCTCATTGAAAGGTGCCATCCACAGGCCCACCCAACGATGTCGGGGACTTAAGACCAGGCCTCAACGCCGATAGCGGGTGAATGTACTGTTTACCGATGGGTTCCCAAGACAACCCCCATGC
>JASFFM010000223.1:0-7372 GCA_050124295.1 Desulfobacterales bacterium
CCTTGACCGATACGTTATCGCGGGTGATGACGTCCTGCGGGTCCACATCCAGGGCCACCAGGCGCAGGCTGACCTTGACCATCTTGTCAATGACCGGAATGAGGATGATCAGCCCCGGACCCTTGGCTTTGATGACCCGTCCCAGGCGAAAAACCACCCCGCGTTCGTACTCTTTCAAAATCTTGATCGCCGAAGCGAGAAATAAAACCACCAGTACAACGATGAAAGCGGTTGTGTAGAGTGTCATGGGGCCTCCCAGCGTCTTGCTTGTCCGTTACATAATGGTCGCGTTTGATTGGTTGGGGGTTGGTCCCGGGCGCAGCGGCGGTCTTGCCCGGGATGCATCTCCGGAAAAGATTTCGGCCCGGGCCAGCGCCAACGATCCTTCATTCCCCACCCATCAATGTCCCTTAGATGGCACGTCCTCAAAACGGTGATCGTCTCACTCATTTGCTTGGGCGGCCTCGACATCCATGGTCAGTCCGTCCACCGCCACCACGCGCACGTCCTGGCCCACCTCCAGCACGGCTTGCGAGCGGGCCTTCCACAGCTCTCCATGCACGAGCACTTTGCCCTGGGGATCGATGCGCGCCTTGACCTTGCCGAGTTCACCGATCAGGCCGCGCCGGCCCGTGCGGGTGCCGGCCACCTGAGAGCGGAAGGCCAGTCCGGCCACGACCGCAAAAAAAATGGACACCACCGCCACGGCGGGAATCAGAACGCTCAGAGACAGCCGCACGCCGGTGCTCGATTCATCGTAAAGCATCATCCCGCCCAGAAAAAGCGCAATGGTGCCCGCCACGCTCAGCATCCCGTAGCTGGTGATCTTGATTTCAAGGATAAAAAAGATGATGGCCAGCGCCATCAGCAAGACGCCCACAATATTGACGGGCAGCATCTGGAAAGCATAGATGGAGAGGATCAAACATAGCCCGCCGATGACCCCCGGCAGAATCGCGCCGGGCTGGGAAAGCTCGAAGTAGAGTCCCGCCGCCCCGATCAGAAAAAGGATGAAGGCGATATTGGGATCGCTGATGGCCTTGAGCACCTTGGTGCGCAGACTTTCGGATACGATCTTGCGCGGGGCGTCTTTGATGTCCAGAACGCCCTTGCCCTTGATCTTGCGGCCATCGATGAGTTTTAGCAGTGCATCCAGGTCGTCGGCCACCAAATCGATCACGTTCTTGCGCAGGGCCTCGGTTTCCGTAATCGACACACTGTCCCGGATGGCGTCCTCCACCCAGTCGGCATTGCGACCGCGCTGTTCGGCCACGCTGCGGGCGTGGGCCACCATGTCGTTGACGACCTTGGCGGCCATGGTTTCATCGATATCCTTGCCGCCGGCATTCACCGGATGCGCAGCCCCGATATTGGTCCCCGGCGCCATGGCGGCGATATCGCCCGCCATGGTGATCATGACGCCGGCCGAGGCGGCGCGGGCCCCCGAGGGCGCCACGAAAACCACCACCGGCGTGCGGGCCGCCAGGATATTGACCACAATGCGGCGCATGGATTCGGCCAGCCCGCCGGGGGTGTCCAGCTGGATGACCAGGCAGGCCGCGTTTTCCGAATCGGCTTTATCGAGGGCGTTGGCAATAAAATCGTCCACCCCCGGTGCGATCGGGGCGGCCACGGTCAGTATATGCACGGCGGGCACATCGTCGGCGGCCACCGGAACCGCCAGAGCCAACAGCAGCAGCATCAGAACCACCAGAAATCGTCCTTTAGGGCGCATGGTCCATTTCCTTCATGAGCATTTTCATATCTTCCCAGACATCGCGTTTGCCGGCGGGATTGCGCAGCAGGTAGGCCGGGTGGTAGGTGGGTAGCAGACGTACCCCGTCGAAATCGTGAAAACGCCCCCGCAGCCGCGAAATGGCCTGATCGGTTCCCAGCAGGGTCTGGGCGGCCACCTTGCCTAAGGCCACGATAAAATCCGGCTGAATGGCTTGCAACTGACGCACCAGGAAAGGCAAACAGGTATCGATCTCCTCGGGCCGTGGATTGCGGTTGTTTTTCGGCCGGCATTTGACAATGTTGGCAATGTAGACCTCCTCGCGGGTCATATTGATGGCCTCGATGATGCGCGTGAGCAGTTGACCGGCCGCGCCCACGAAGGGTTCGCCCTGTAGATCTTCGTCGCGTCCCGGGCCCTCCCCCACGAACACCAGCCGGGCCGCGGGGTTTCCAACCCCGAAAACGATGTGTTTGCGCAGGCGGCACAGCCCACAGCGTTGGCAATCGCCCAGGGCCTTGCGGATGTCGGCAAGTGTTTCCGGCGCCGGCGCCAGGGGTTGACGCCAGCCAGCCATGCGTTCCCGGGCCATGGCCGAGCACTCGTAGCCCAGCACCCCACGCTGGCGGTAGGTACGGAAGGTGTGCAGAAGATCATCCAGAATCGAGAGGATGTTGGGCGGTGTGGCTTCCATGCACCATTACCAGAGGTTCACGATGAGGCCACCGGGTGCTGTGCGGATCAGCACCATGCGGCGCACCGTCGATTGATGACCGCCCTTTCGACCGCAGACGCAGGACGCCTTGGAAAACCCGATGCAAACGGCCGATCTGGGCCTGGGGAATGAATACAACCCCGTTATGGTAAAAAATAAGGGCGGGGGGCGCCATTGCAAGACAGGCCGCCGGCCGGCTTTTTCCTCAAGATGACCTCTTCAGGGCCAGGATACGATCCAGTAGGCAGTGGGCCGCCTTCTCCTTATTCATCACCGCCAGGGGTTCGGCCCTGCCATCGGGATAGAAAAAGGTCACCTGATTGGTGTCGCCCGCGAAACCCGCGCCCGGCTGACCGATGACATTGCCCACGATGAGATCCAGGTTCTTGGCCTTCAGCTTCGGGAGGGCGTTCTCGGCCAGATCCCGGGTTTCGGCCGCAAAGCCGATCAGCAAGCGCTCGCCCTTGCGCTGCCCGATCGCCTTTAAAATGTCCCGGGTCCTCTCCAGTTCCAGGGTCATCTGATCGGCCGTCTTTTTGATCTTGTGCGCGGCGCAGGCGGCCGGACGATAGTCAGAAACCGCCGCAGAGCCGATGACGGTGTCCACCCCGTCCAAGAGCGCCAGAACGGTATCGTACATCTCTTGTGCCGATTCGACCCGCTGTACCGCCACGTCGATGGGGTCCGGCAGCCCGACCGGGCCGCAGACCAGTTTCACCTTGGCACCCCGCTGACAGGCCGCCCGGGCGATGGCAAAGCCCATCTTGCCCGTGGACGGATTGCTGACGTAGCGCACCGGATCGATGGCCTCCCGGGTGGGCCCGGCCGTCACCAGGATGCTGCGACCCGCGAAATCGTCGGGCCCCATCACGGTGGCCAGTTTTTCCATGATATAGGCTGGTTCGGGCAGTCGCCCGGGACCCACCGTGCCGCAGGCCAGCTCTCCGGCATCTGGATCGATCAGGATATGGCCATAGCCCTGCAGCGTCTCGAGATTGCGCTGCACCGACGGGTGCCCGAACATATGGGTGTTCATGGCCGGGCAGATGACCACCGGCGCGGTGACAGCCAGCATGTAGGTGGAAAGGGCATCGTCGGCAATGCCCTGGGCCAGCTTGCCGATACAGTTGGCCGTGGCCGGAGCGATAACCGCCAGATCGGTGGCCGCGGCCCAGTCGATATGGCGGATGGCCGCATCGGCCTCATCAAAGAGATGGGTGCAGACCGGCTGCCCGGAGAGGGCCTGAAAGGTTCCCGGACCTACGAACCAGCGCGCGTTCGCGGTCATGATAACCCGCACATCGGCCCCGGCTTTCATCATCAGCCGCAGCAGCTCCACGGCCTTATAGGCCGCAATCCCGCCGGTGACCCCCAGGGTCACGTGCTTTCCTTGCAGAAATGGCTCCATGCTTGTCCTCTATGATGTACGCCCGGTGCTTGACCGGGGGGCGGACGGCAGATTTCAGACGGACATTTGCTACTGGGCGCCGGTGTCTTGAAGCAGCACGCTGCCGATGGCTTTGGACGAAGGCGCCACCGCGATCTGGGCATAGGTATAGATCATTTCCTCATGAATGCTGATCACCGCCGTCCGGCTGGCTTTCTGGAAAACAAGAATCGAGCTGGCGTCAGCCGATGGCGATTTGAAAGAGGCGATTTCCTGCCACTTGTCCCGCTCCATGGCGCTTTTGAAAAACGTCATTAACGAATTGCGGTCAACCCAGCCCTTGATGGTCAGAATGCCGGTGGTCAGGCCCGAGCCTTCCACGATGTAGGACCGGTTGTTGTCGATCTTCATTTCGCTGGGCAGCAGGATGTCCTTGAAGTCCCGATAAACCGAAGGCGCGGCCGTCTTGCTGGTGCTGTCCGTACCGGCGGCGCTGGAGGCGCTGTTCGTGCTCGAGCAGGCCGCCAGG
Organism: Desulfobacterales bacterium; assembly: GCA_050124295.1. GTDB lineage: Bacteria > Desulfobacterota > Desulfobacteria > Desulfobacterales > UBA5852 > JABZFP01. The sequence continues at coordinate 4,367 of JASFFM010000223.1, forward strand.
GTCGTCACCAGAATGGCCAGGATGAGGGTGTTCGCCAAATTGTGCAGCCATCGCTTCGCATCCATACTGGTCCTCCATTATTGTGGGTTGATGGCCAATTGAATCAGCCGGGAAAGGTAACAAAATAGGAGTCTTGAGGGCAAATCAAGGCAGACCCCCGGGGGGCCGTTTGCAATCAGCGTTTACATAGCACAAGGGATCATCGGAAGGCAACCGCAAGCGCCGATGGGCATGCCGTTCGCCGGCCGCAGACCCTCCTGCACTCTGAAGATCAATCTGCTATCGGCAGGATGTGTTTGCTTCCCGCCCGGCCCCCGTAGCGCAGTGGATAGAGCATTGGATTCCTTATCGTTCCACGAGTTTTTCGCATTGGCTCGTCATTTTAACCCTCGTAGTAAACGGGCTTTTTTTTGCTAGATGCCCTTGGCCTCCTCGGTATGGCGCGACCCAAATAACCGGGGCATTGATAGGACGGTAGTTCATATCAGACCAATCATTGGATGAATGCAAAGTGTGTGGCCTCACCGTAGACAGCCGGTATGGCATTATCGAGGTCGTGCCGGCAGTAACACCTCCAAAATGACTCTCACGGTCGGTACATCAGAATGAAACGGTCAGAGCGCGTGTAACAGGCACCCGTGACACTGTAATAACCCCGGGCCCTGAAAAGTGTCACAATAACGCTTAAAAGTGTAAAACAGGCGTAATTCCAGTTAGATAGTAATTATACTGCGAGAGGTGAAGTGGTCGTCAATCCGGACGGTGGTGGTAACAAAAAATAGTCTGAAACACACCAGTAACCGCCGGGAAATTCACTGCGTAAGTCGTGAAACTATTCCGCTGATCGGGTGCTGTAATCTGGATTGAACGGACACTTCATGTTGATGCAATTTGGGCATCCTGTGTGATACAGCAGGACATAGAGAAAGCCCACGATAATTCCCGTGTAAAGAATGAAGTAAAGTGCCGATCCCATCTCAAATATGGCCGCGTAGGGGATGCACACCCTCATGAAATAGGCCAGAAGCCCACCGATACCCGCCAAAATCCCAAAGTCATGCCCCTTTTCAAAAGCCAGGTGTGAGCAGCGGCCTTCAAACGGAATGGGGCACTGCTTGCCGTGGTAGACACAGTTTCGGCATAACGTGGCGTGGATGACGGGATATGACAACAGCCAGAGCAACAGATACAGCATTCCTGCAAACGCCGACCGTTTCCAACTTAGGAACAGACCGAACAGGAACAATGCCGCAACGAAAATGCCATTGATCCCGTATTCCTTGATGGTGAATTCGGAAAGCCGGCTCTTGCGTTGGTTGCCGATCTTCATGTGCACCTCCTGCTTCTTTGGCTGAATCCCGTTAACAGTGTTGGTGGTGGAGGCGGTATCGGGATGGTAGCAGCGGCAATAGCTGGAGTTGGGATAGGATCTGAATTTCAGTAATCTTGAGGCGGGTCGGTTGTCAACGACGAACTGACCCTATCGGTGCAGGATCACCTGGGCCCGATCACACCGTGTGGCCCTTTCCTTGCTACAGCAGGCTGTCTTTTCGCCAACCACTCCTCACAGCCCGTGACCAACAACCCGGGGCGGTCTGGCATTGCCGGCAGGTCGCCCTTTTGGCATCTGAAAGGAGGACGGACTATGTGTGATTTCGGTTCTGAGGATTTTCTGTTGGGTTAGTTGATTGGTTCTGACCGTGAAGTGGAGATTCCCGATGGGCCGGAGCTGTACGATCCATTCTATGAGCCGGCCCCAGGTGAGGATGAGGATGAATAATTTTTCCCGCCGGCGAATGAACAAGGCGACCACCCGTGACCGTGGTCGCCCCTGAAGATGTCCAACTGCGTTCCATTGTTTAGAAATTGAAGATCTTTGCTTCCGCAGCTAAATCGATAAGATGGGGCCCACCGTCAAGAGCCATGTTGGAAAAGAAACCTTTCTCGTCAACCTGACGAGCCTTGGCACACGGAATTCATACGCCAATCGGCACTTGGTTATCCACAAGGTATGGTAGATAATCATTTGGGCAATCACCGGTCGGTGTTTTTAGGGCTAAATCCCGGTTTTTGTTTGCCCAAGTAACACCACTATCAATAAAGAATAGATTGACCATGTGCTCTTTTTCGTGGGCAATCTTCGCAAACTGGAAACACCTGGTAGCGGTTTCGTTATCATCCTTGCTCAATACAAACAGGAAATTCGCCATTTTACCCTCCTTGATTGACCTTTATTGATGATGAGAAATTGGGCCTGCCTGAACAACATTGTACGCCCTGATTAATTGCAATAAGCTATATCTCATAATCATACGTAATGACAACCCCTTTACGGAAAGTCTGGCTCATCTCGGTTGGGTTTTCGAGAGCCTGAACCCTTGTACGACATCGCTAATGATGGCACAATTTCCGACTTAAAAGGGGGGGTACTTTTCCCGCCCTAACGATTTTGATCAGATCGTTTTTCAACAACCATAAAGGGATCAATTCTACATTTGACCTTTTCTCAGGAAGTCGGCAGTTTGAATATTCTGTTTTTGATGGCTTGAATGTCCCTACGGATTATTCTGTTCTTTGCTTTCCGATGGGACGTTTTTTGAACGATGCTGCTCACCGTGCCGTAGGACTTGATCAGCAAGGAAGACAATGGCCAAACCTAGACTTGACACCTTCACAATGTCACGCACAACGATGTGATGCAGAGCTCCCGGCGCTTCTAAGCGAGATTGTCTTAGCATGGCTGGCAAGCTAGCAGCCATGCCGTTTACCGTTAAGGTTATAAGTTAAGGGCCCTCAACACTCGACATGCTCTCAAGTTTAGGACGCCCACTTTTACGTGAATAAATTGGTATAGTTCTTTTTTTTACGCCACTGCAATGTAGAAATGGGGTCAGGTCTCAACATTTGACATCTTGTTGATGGTGAAGTTGTCAAATGTTGAGACCTGATAATCATATAAAGGGTTTACGATTGTCTCAAAGTTCTTCGGGCAGATCGTGTTCAAAG
>JASFFM010000224.1:0-7369 GCA_050124295.1 Desulfobacterales bacterium
CGTCTTGGCCATCAGGATGCTTATTCAACGCTCCCGCCAGATGTCTTGCCTGACCCTGCCATAATGTATCGACGATGATCACCGGGATCTAACATCGGAAAGCGGTGGGCCGGTCTTCATCGGTTTGTCGCCCCGAAACTTGATCATTTGCGATGCCGATATGTGCCGGGCTATCCAACCCTAAGCCCGGGGCCCACCCATGCCAATGTGCCCAGCACCCATCCACTGGATTGGTGGCAATAAAATGATTTGGCCGTCACAATCCCACCCCCGGTGGCGTCTAAAGGAGCAAATGATGAAAAAAGCGTGGCGAGGTTCAAAAATGGATGCAACCCTGGAAGATCTGGTCCGGCAGGCCAAAGACGGCGACCAAGACGCCCTTGAATCCATCGTGCGGGGTATCCAGGATCGGGTTTACGGGCTGGCCCTTCGCATGCTGGGATACCCCGCCGATGCGGAAGACGCCGCCCAGGAGATCTTGATCAAAATCGTCACACGGCTCGGCGGCTTTCGGCAGGAGAGCAAGTTTACCACCTTGGTCTATCGCGTGGCCGCCAATCATCTGCTGACCACCCGCAAACGCCTGGCAGAGCAACGGGCCGTATCCTTTGATGATTATGAGCCAGCGTACGAAATCGCGCGGGCCGCCGAATGGCAACAATCCGTCCCCGAGGCCGAGCGGCGCCTTATCGCACAGGAAGTCATGCTGGGCTGCACCCAAGGCATCCTGCAGTGCCTGGACCGTCGCCATCGAATCGCCTATATCCTGGGTGAAATTTTTTCTCTTTCAAGCCGGCAGGGCGCTTATATCCTTGATATTTCAGCGGCGGCCTACCGCAAAAGATTATCCCGGGCCCGGGAACGGATTCAAACCTTCATGCGCGATCATTGCCGCTTGGTGAAACCGGACAACCCCTGCCATTGTGACCGCATCGCCCCCCATGCCATTCAGATCAATGCCATTGATCCGCAAAATTTGCTCTTCGCCGGCCATCCTTGCCATCCCGGAGGGCGTGTTGTTTCCCCGGAACACCTTCAGGAACTGGATGCCCTGCAGCGCATCGCTGCCCTTTTCCAGAACCATCCGGACTATGCTGCGCCGGAGACGTTTCTGGATCGTTTGAAATCAATGATCGATTCCGGGCCGTTCCAGCTTATCGAGGGGCTTCACTGACAAGGAGGTCATCATGAAATGCGCCTTTAGAAGGCATTTGCCCGCCCTAGCCCTGAATGTCGCTTTCGGCTGGCTGGCTTTCTTGCTCCTGCTGACCTCAGGCTGCGGTTCAGATGAGAAACCGTCTCCTCCGTTGGCACCAATCCCGAAAAGCCGGGTCACCATCGAAGGGATCGGCATCCGCTATATCGACGCAGGCAAGGGCCGTCCGCTGGTGCTCATCCATGGAATCCCGACATCCTCGTTTCTATGGCGCGATATGATCCCCGAGCTATCCAAACAGGGCAGGGTTATCGCCTTGGACCTACCCGGATTCGGGTTTTCGGATCCCCCCTCTGATGGGGACTACACCATTTCGAACTACGCCCGCATTTTAGGGTCCTTTCTGGATGCCTTGGCCATCGAACGGGCGACGCTGGTTTGTCACGATTTGGGGGGTCCGATCGCTCTCACCTACGCCATCCGGCACCCCCGCAATTGTCAAAGACTGGTCATCTTTGATACCTTCCTGCACACGGATCTCCCCCCGTGGCCGCTTGCGATGAGAATTGCCAGGATTCGACCCCTCGGGGAAATATTCATGAATCTGGGAGGAGAATCCATCGCCCGATCCGGTTTGGAAGATGGTGTTGTCGTTAAGTCCCGCATGACCGATGCCGTTGTCCGGCGCTATTACATGCCGGACGGCAAGCCGGATAAACTGAACAATACCATACTGGCGACGCTTCGCGTGGACCATATGCGCGATCTGAGATTCATCGAAACGAATCTTAAAACCATTGACATGCCGACGCTCGTCGTATGGGGTGAAAAGGATGTCTACCTGCCGCTCTCCCTTGGCAATCGGATTCAAGAGGATATCACCGGGTCCGAATGGCGGGTCATGCCCAATTGCGGCCATTTTGTGCCCGAGGATTACCCGGAAAGAGCCACCCGATTGATCGTCGAATTTTTAAAGCACTAGAGGACAGGGTTTTTTATCGTCGTTCATCCACCATGCGGAAGACCTTGTTGATCCCGGAGGGTCGCGGCGCAGCGATTGACGGGCAAAGCAGTCGGCCTTGAGACGACCCTCCATGCGATGCGGCAAGCACAAGGGATCTCGATATCCGTGTTGACCGTCAGTGTGACGGGTCTTCTTGGGCCAACGGGTTCAATTGGTTCGCCCCGGGCGGTAATAGCGCCGTGCTTCAGGCAGGTGTTTGCGGATGTTGGCGATGCGGCTGCTGGGGGCCGGGTGGGTGGAGAGAAGCTCCGGAGGCCGCGCGCCGCCAGAAGCGCTCATGCGCTTCCAGAAGGGAATGGCTGCATTCGGATCATAACCGGCGCGGGCCATCAGCACCAGGCCGATCCGATCGGCCTCGCTTTCGTGAATGCGGCTGTAAGGCAGGAGCAAACCAACATTGGCGCCCGCGCCGTAGGCCTGCATGAAGAGATCCTGGGTGGCGGCCGGCTGGCTGGAGAGGGCCGCTGCCAGAGCCACGGCTCCCATCTGGGCCATCAATCCCTGGCTCATGCGCTCGTTGCCGTGCCCGGCAATGGCATGGGCTACCTCGTGACCCAAAACCACGGCCAACCCTGCGTCGTCCTGGGTGTATTTCAAAAGGCCGGTGTAGACGGCGGCTTTGCCCCCGGGCATCACCCAGGCGTTGGCCGCCTTGTCGTCTTGAATAAGATTGAACTCCCACTGGTAATTTTTGATCTCGCTGGCCAGTCCTTCTTCCCTCAAAAACCTTTCGGCCGCCGCCGCAACCCGCTGCCCCACCCGCCGGACACGGGCCACTTCGCTCCGATTGGTGGAAAGTCGGGAATTGTTGAGCACTTTGCGATATTCGGTCAGGCTCATGCCGTTCAGTTCGCTGTCCGGAAGGAGCTGGAAGCTCTGCCGGTTCGTGATCGGGATGGTCGTGCAGGCCACCAGGAGAAACAAGGACAGAACGATCAAAGCGCGGCCTCTTCGATGAAAGGCAGACGAGAGCGTCATGGATAAGTCCCTTCGATTTGATTTGTTGCGTGTCCGCCGAATATGGTCAAGTCATGCCCTGTGCGGGGTCCTCATCGAGGAGAGACGATCAGGGGGCCTCAATCGTTTACAAATCCCTAAAGGCCGGTTTGTCAGCTTACTTTGCTAACATTGTTACGTAACCTAATTTTAGAGCAGAAATAAATCCTGTCAAAAGGCGATGCCCGATAGGCCACCCCAATCTCGGCGGGATGCAAAGGATGGCTATTGGGTGCTTGAATCCTTCGCCCGGGGCATCATCCCACGAGAATGGGCGGATGCGCCAAACCGGTCCATTCGACCCTGCGGGTCAAGCTTTTGATATTCCCGACAATTCGATCGTCGAACGGTTTTGTCAGGGGTTGCCATGCGGTGTGCCCATGCGGCTATCGCACGTGTTGCCGTGCGCGTGCTTGACCTTCACGTCCCAATGATGATTTTTGCTGCACAACGCCAATATGGATACGCACCATAAGACGCTGGGTTGTTGAAGGGGACACGGTCCGCCCCGCGTGAAGCGGCTTGGGGAGGGCTTTGGCGAGGTGGAGGACAAGCGCCCGCCATCGGTGCCGTCCGGAGAGATCGACCCTTGAGGCGGTGTACGGGTTTCGCAAGTTCTTTCCGGACCAAGGGCCCAAAGTTGCGACCGCATGCTGGAGAAAAGGCCGGTTGACCCAGGCGTAGCGATACGTTACCTTGCGCCCTGAAAACATGATCTTCCCCTCGCAATACTCAAATAAGCATCGGATATAGGACAACATGCACTGGCAAGGCACCCCGCAGGCCTTGTTTTCCCAGGAGCTGACCATGTGCTATCGACGTTTCAAGATCGTTTTGCTGGCCACGACTATCCTCGCAGCGGGGCTGATCAATCCCGCGCTGGCCGCCGCCCCCCCGGGGGCGTTCGACATCAATTTCCCGCCCGCCTTACAGAGCTACGACGATGCCGCCCTTGAAAGCATAACAGGGCGGCTGATGGCGCGCGCGCAGGCGCAACCCTTTAATGTGGCGGCCACCCTGATTTTCTTTCTGGCCATCGTGCATACGTTTTTGTCGGCGCGATTTATGGCGATTGCCCACCGACTGGAACAGGCCCACGAAGCACGCCGCTCCCGGGGCGAGGTCTCCCCCAAATCCGTCTCCCACGGCGCCGAGCTGTTTCATTTCCTGGGGGAGGTCGAGGCCATTTTCGGTATCTGGGCCGTTGCCCTGGTGGCCGCCATCGTCTTCTTTTTCGACTGGTCGACCGCGGTTTTTTACCTCAGCCAACGGGTTAATTTCACCGAACCGCTCTTTGTGGTGGTGATCATGACCCTGGCAGCCACCCGCCCGATTCTGAAGCTTTCCGAAGCCATGATGCAGAAAATCGCCAACGTGTTAGGCGGCTCCCTGACGGCCTGGTGGTTTACCATACTGACCTTCGGGCCGATTTTGGGATCGTTCATCACAGAACCGGCGGCCATGACGATTGCAGCTCTGTTGCTGGCCAAAAAATTCTATGCGCTCGACCCGCCCGAAAGTTTCAAGTATGCCACCCTGGGGCTCCTGTTCGTCAATATTTCCGTAGGCGGCACCCTGACCCACTTTGCCGCCCCGCCGGTATTGATGGTGGCCAGCCCCTGGAACTGGGACACGCTTTTCATGTTAAAGCACTTCGGCTGGAAAGCCGTCGAGGGGATACTGATTGCCAACGCCGTCTATTATTTCATCTACCGCAAGCATTTTAAGGCGCTGGAAACCCAATTCCAATTGCAGCGCCTCAAAGATGAGATACGCACCACCTACCTGTGCCGTAACGAAATGGAAAACGAATTTGATGCCATTGTTCCCTCCATCGATGCCGAATTGCAGTTCCAGAAAAAATTTGAGGAAAAGATCGCCGAGGTGGCGGCACGCGTCCGTGACCTTCTGGAGCCGCCCTACCTCGAAAAAGTTGCCGCCGCCGGTGTGGACCGGGAATTGGCCCACAAGGCTTTCGAGCAACGCTTCCAAGAAGTCAAACTGGCCCGCCTGCGAAAGGCCATACCCATGGTATTGCCCGAAGACGAGCGGGCACCCTACCGCGATCCGGATTGGGACCAGCGTGAAGACCAGGTTCCCGCCTGGGTCACGACGATTCATGCCCTCTTCATGGCCTGGACGATCTTCAATGCCCATTACCCGGCCCTGTTCATTCCCGGTATACTTTTTTTTCTCGGTTTTGCCCAGGTGACCTCACCTTACCAGAACCGGATTGATCTCAAACCGCCCCTGCTGGTCGGTTTTTTTCTGGGGGGGCTGGTGATCCACGGGGGCGTGCAGGGCTGGTGGATCGAGCCCGTTTTGGGAAGTCTTTCCGATATTCCTCTTATGCTGGGGGCCACGATCTTGACGGCCTTTAACGACAACGCCGCGATCACTTTTCTCAGCACGCTGGTACCCAACTTCTCCGACAGCCTCAAATACGCTGTGGTGGCCGGAGCGGTGGCCGGCGGTGGGCTTACCGTGATCGCCAATGCGCCCAACCCGGCAGGGCAGGCCATCCTCAAAAAGTATTTTACGAAGGGGGTTTCACCGATGGGCTTGCTCAAGGGCGCTCTGCTGCCGACCGTCATTATCTGGCTAATCTTTTTGTTGATGACCTTTTAACGCCGGTTGGATGCGAGACCGCCCCAAGGCACGGTTTCCTTTTGCGGACGTGGAGTACCAAATGGACTTCGAAAAAATGACCTACCCTGAGAGCATCATTATCAAGGGGACGGCGCACAAGGGGAAAAGGAATATGCACAAGGGGCAAGTTCTTATCCCTTACACGCGTGCGCCAGACGTTGGTGTCGGTGATGTCATCGCCCAAAAAGCCGGCCACAAGAAAATCCTACTCAAGGTAACAGACGCCGCTTTTCTGGATGGCGGCTCCTTGGGGGTCGGCACCGAGCATCCGCATTTGCTGGTCTTGAAAGTCGTCAACACAACGGCCCCTGCGCAAACACCCGCAAAGCAGTCATCGAAGACGAGTGTTGGTTCCCCGCCGCGGAAAATCATCACGGTCAGGCGGCCGCGTCCGCAGGACGCCCAACCAAAGCCCCAATCGCCCGTGAAACCCCTTGCCCAGCGCCTTGGCGAAGAACAAACGACGACCTCCATGCAAACCAATAAGCACGGGTTCCAGCGTCGCGTCAGCGAAACACACTTCGAGGGAAAACTTCGGCGACGGGAGGTCACGGAGACGCTGGCCTCCCTTGAATTGCCACCAGTGGCCGACTTTCGCAGCACCCCTCCGGTGGGTATCCCGCCTGCCGGCGTCAGAACGGTAGAGCTCGTCCGCCGGTCGGAAACATTGCTGGTCGAGGGATTCCAATCCACAAAATCGGAATACTTTTACAAGTTTACGCACAGACCTGTTTGGGAAAAAGTGCGCGAGGAAACCCATGTCGGTGACACGCTTGTCAATGTGAAAGAATTCCACGGAAATGGGCAAATCAAGGGAGACTATCAATACCTTCGACACGACCCGAGGGTCGTCAAATGCATTCTGTCGCGCAGCGGGGGAACCAAGGAGAGGGAAATTACCACCTGGTATCGCAAGGACGGAACCAAAGCGCGCGTGCGGGAGACAACTTTCGATGAAGATGGAAATCAAAAAGGGCAGGCGACGAAAACCTTTGACCCTGACGGGAAGCCTATCCCAGAGCAGTCAATGGATCGAGGCGACACATGAAATGGTTGCGGATACCGTTTCAGCGCCCTCGGCCCATGCATACGAAAGGATCTCATGACGACGCATACTCAGCCTTCAGCATCCGCTGAGAATCAAGACCGGGGCCATGTGGCTGTGGTCTACGTACACGGCATGGGCAATCAGCGGCGCCATGAAGAGGTCCGCCGGCTGATCGACGCCATCGATATTTTTCTGTCGAATGCGTACCGAATACGCGGCGTCGACCTGATCTCCCACGTGCTGCAAGATCCGGATTGCAAACGGGCCGTGATGGTCGCCCACAGTCTGGGCACTGCCGTGGCTCACGATGTCCTGCTCCAGGCGGCGCGGCATAACCGGGCCTACAATGCCACTGATCCGATAAGCGGACCGATTCCGCTTGAAAAAATGACCCATTGGGTCACCTTTGGCAGCCCGATCGATAAAATCCAGTATTTTTTCGAGAGCTACAAAAGTCGTCACCACAGGTACAAACGCGTCGTGGAGGAATTGCGCG
>JASFFM010000225.1:0-7360 GCA_050124295.1 Desulfobacterales bacterium
CGGTCTTTCTCTCTCGTCTTCGAAATCAACCGCTGAAAGGGAAGATCATCATCTTCGCACCCCAGCGCCGCTTGCTGATCTACGTCGTGAGTGCCGCGGTTGCCGGAATCCTGACAGCCTGGTTCTTGGCGCTGCCCTTTCCCAGGTATCTTTTATATGCCACGGCACCCATCGAGGCCGACGCAGTGGTGCTTTTTCTTGGCGGCGCCGACGAGGCGCGTGAAAAACAGGTCCACGAGTTGACGGCCCAGGGGTGGGCCAAATTCGTGATCGTGCCGGCCAGGGGGGAGATCTTCGAGGCCCGCGGGTCACGAGCGCTGGTTACCCCGCAAATCGCCTCCGCCCTGGCGCGGAGTATAAAAATCGAGTTCCAACAGGCCTACGTGGAGCAGACCCATGTGGAGATGCACCAGGCGCGGGCCCTGATGGCGCATATCGATGTCCAAGCGGCCATCTTTGTGAGCTCGCCCTACCATATGCGCCGCGTCAAGATCATGGCCGATCGGGTGCTCGATGACGATCAAACCGCGATCGCCTTCGTACCCACGGTATATGATCCGCCGCACAGACCCTGGTTTGCCAGTGGGAAAGATGTCCGCTGGGTGGTTTCCGAGTGGGGGAAGATTATTTGGTACTTTATTTACGGTCGGTTTGTGTAGACGGACTTAGAATTCGCGGAGCCGATAGGCCTGAAGTTCAAGCGAAGTTTAGCACGCATAAGAAACCGATCCCCTGGACCCCGTTGTGCAGTCTAACATTCTAAACCCTTGGGACGCCAATTACCCTGGCGAGCGGCCTAAAGAAGCGGAATGCAACGAACGCCAGGCAAACGCCGGCCAGGTTGTAGAGCAGGTCGACGACCCCGGCCGTGCGGCTGGGGATGAAAACCTGGGCAGCTTCCAAAAAAACGCTCAGGAGCAGGGCGGTGGTGAGGCACAGGCGGGGTTTGGTGGGCATGGCGACCAACAGACTTATCGTAAGCAGGGCAAAAATCAAGACGTGCCATAGATCGGGCGCGTCCAGCACCAGGAACCAGAGGAGCGGGGCCTCGATCCCCGAGGATTCCAGCAATCCCATACCCCATCCCTTGATCATGGGATCCGGTGCACAGATCAACAGGGCGCTCACGACGGCCAAGCCCGTGCAGACCAACCCGGCCAATGGCTTCAGGGGGACAGCGGTTTCAGACGAGGACGACGGGAGCAGTTTCAAGGGCCGATCCATTTCGGGTAGGTGGGTGTATGCCCCGGACGGGGGAGCCGTTTTCCCTGGGGCGCCATTCCTTGTTATCGGCCGCTTTTTTGGTTCTCTTTAGGTTTTTCTATGGATCCTCTTCAAAAAAAGGGGGGATGATCCTGAGAGACCAATTGCCATGGTGTTTTTAGGATTCAGGCCTTTAAGACAGGGAACAAATGCATCCAAGCGGGTTGGCACCCATATTTTCATGCAATGTTCGGGTAACCACCCAACCCCGTAGCTGCCTTTCATTATGACCTTTCTCTCCGCCCTATTATTGTCTCTCTTCATCACGGTGACGCTGATCCCGCTGCTCAAGGCGGCGGCCCTGCGCTACAACGCCGTAGACATGCCGGGCATGCGCAAGGTGCACCTACACCCCATCCCGCGGGTGGGTGGCCTGGCCATGGCCACGGGGATCCTGCTGCCGGTGCTCTTCTGGGCGCCGATAAACGGATTCGGCCGGGCACTGCTGTGGGGTTCGGTGGTGATCGTGATCTTCGGGTTTTTGGATGACGTGATCAACCTGGGCTACAACAGCAAGTTCCTGGGACAGATCCTGGCCGCCCTGGGCGTCGTTGTGTTTGGCGACTTGCAGGTGCGCTCCCTGGGTACCCTGCTGCCCTCCGGTACCCTCCTGCCGTCCGTAGTATCGATCCCCCTGACGTGCTTCCTGGTGGTGGCGGCCACCAACGCCATCAACCTCTCGGACGGGCTGGATGGGCTGGCGGGCGGCATCAGTCTGCTCACCTTCGTCGGCATCGGGGTCATAAGCTACCCCCACAATCTGTGGCTGGCGGTTTTCATTTCAGTGGCCGTGGCCGGAGCCATCTTCGGGTTTCTGCGCTACAACACCCACCCGGCCGTGATCTTCATGGGGGACACGGGCAGCCAACTTCTGGGGTTCCTGGCCATGTGCCTTTCCATCTGGATTTCCCAGGGCGTGGAACCCCTGAGCAAGGTGCTGCCCCTGCTGCTGCTGGGCTTTCCCCTCATCGATACCCTGATTGTCATGATCGAGCGCATTGCCCGGGGCGACTCCCCCTTCAAGGCCGACCAGAACCACCTGCACCACAAGCTCATGCGCCAAGGCCTTTTCCACACCGAGGCCGTGGTGGCGGTCTACCTGCACCAGATCGTCCTGGTGAGCGCAGCCTATTTCCTATGCTACCAACCCGACGGCCTTCTGCTGGGCTTCTTCCTGGCTTTCGCGGCCATGGTGATCGCGGGCTCCACCATGGCCGACCGCCGCGGCTGGCAACTGCCGCGCTTCGACGTAGTAGACCGGGTCATCAAGGGCCGCCTGCGAAAGCTGCGGGAAGAGGCCGTGTTGATCAAGGTCTGCTTTTCAATTACCGAACGCCTGACCCCGGCGATGCTTTGGATCACCTGCCTGGTCATGCGCACGGTACCAGACTATTTCGCCCTGGTCTGCCTGGTGCTCGGCGCGGCCCTGATGGGATCGGCCCTCACCCGGCGCCCCTGGTTAAACTACCTTCTGCGCCTGTCGATTTACATTTGCATCCCCTTTGTCGTCTACCAGTGCAACAGCTGCGTGCAAGACCAGCTGCCCGCAATTCTCAAGCACCTCTTCAACCTCCTGTACGGGGTCTTGGCCTTCTTCGTGGTCCTTACACTCAAGTTCACTCGCCGCCGCAAGGGGTTTCGGGTGACCCCCATGGACGCCCTGATCCTCTTCGTGGCGGTGGTGATGCCCTACTTCCCCAACCCTTACGTGGAAAGCATGCAGATGGGGATCATGGCCACCCGCATCGTGGTATTGATTTTCTCCTACGAGGTTCTAATTGGTGAGCTGCGGGGGCATCTGCGAGGCCAGACCATGATGGCGGCCGGAGCGCTGCTGGTGATTGCGGCCAAAGGCATCTTCAGTTAGCACAACCTCCCGTCGAATAGACCATCATTGGCCGGAAGAAATCGCGGGACGGGGAGAAAAACGTGGAGAGGGTGGGGTCCATAAAAGAGGTCACGCCGATGGAGATGATGAGCAGCACCGGGTGTGCGCGTTTTAGACAAGCGTCAGGAATGGAAGCGTTTGCGACTGATGATAAAGGCCACCAGCCCACATCCCATCAACCACGCACCCGTGGTGATGGGCACTTGCTCTTCTTCGAGGCGGGGGCCTGCGCCTTCGCGGGGATCGGCATAGGCCGGGGACACCAAAGAGGGCTGGAGACAGCCGTAATCGCCGGGCAGCGCCGCGGCAGCGGTAACGGGCTGTAAGGGACGAAGCATCGGGGCATCTTGGCCTATAACGGCAGGCGATGCCGTTTGGGCCTCGGATAAGGAATCGGCCCCGATGAGCATGAGAATAACCAGCGCAAAGGCATACGCCGTTTTCTTCATTTCAGGCTCCTGGCCGCTTTGGCCAAGTATGTCATCGTTTCACACGGACGGTGGAAGCCGTTAAAACCAAGGGCACCAGCATCGGCTACCGGTATAGGCGAAGGCATCCAGAAATGCTTGCTTTCTTCTATCATCGAATTCCGGCAAGGTCAACCGACGGGAGCACCGAATTCGGCTTTCAGTCGTCCCGGGCAGTATACGGGCACTGGAAAGGACGAATTTTTGGACCTCATGCAAAAGCTGTTTTTCTCCCCTGAAAAGCCTTTCACCGTGATTTTTCTTCACCTACTGTCCGTTGTCATCCTGGCCACAATCCCGATCCTGTTTGCGGCCGCGCAGCCATTTGTGTGGCCGGTCTACACGGTGCTCATGTACCTGGCCTTCGCGCTGTTGCTGTGGGTGGTGCCGCCCGGGGAACGACCCCGGTCAGGGAAAGTCGCCTACCTTTTTCTGGGCCCTTTTTTCCTAACGACACTCTTTCTGTGCCTGCCCCTGCCGGACAGCCTGCTGGCCTTTTTCAGCCCGACCCGCTTCGCTCTGCTACAGGAGGCCCAGGTCCTGAGCGGACGGCCCGCCATCTGGCGCAGCCTGGGCTACACCCCCTTGCAGGGACTGGCCTGGTGGGGTTTCCTGCTGTCCTGCGCGCTCTTCTACCAGGTACTGGTCGCCCACTTTAAGCGCCGGCGCCTGCTGGGACGGACACTAGGCCTGCTCTTCGGCCTGGCTGTGGCCCAGTCCCTTTATGGCCTGCTGCAGGCCCTGGTACCCAGCATGGGGGTCCTGTGGGTGGACTATATTCCGTCTGGCCTGGGCAAGGCCCGGGGCACCTGGATCAACCGCAACCACTTCGCAGGCTACCTGGAGATGATGATCCCGCTTTTCCTGGGGTATTTGCTGGCGCAGGTCGACTGGCACGGCCGGATCAGCATCAAGACCCTGCTGCAATCGGATCGGCTCCACCGGCATGGGCTCTTTCTGCTGGGCCTGCTCCTGATGGCCCTGGCTCTGGTCTTCTCTCAGTCCCGAACCGGAATCACAGGCGGCTTCGTGGGCCTGGCGGCTTTTCTGGCAATGCTGGGGGCCGGGGGACGACGGGTACCCAAAGCAGCCTGGTTGATGGTGGGCGCATTGGCCTGTCTGGTGCTCTTCTACGGCAGCCGGATCGGCTTCGACCCGGTACTGGAACGTTTTCTGGCCCTGGGCGAGGACACATCGCGCCTGGACCTGTGGCGTGACAGCAAAGCCATGATCCTGGCCCATCCACTGGGCATCGGTCCGGCAGCCTTTAAATCGGTCTTCCCTCTTTACTACACCCACTCCAGCCCCGGCGGTCCCTTGCCCCATTATCTGCACAGCGATGTTTTGCAGGTGTTGACCGACACGGGTTGGATCGGTTTTGCAAGTCTCGCAGGGGGCCTGGTCTTCTTTTTCACCCGGGAGTTGCGGGGGGTGCGGCGCATGGACCCCTACGCCGATCCGGTCCGTTTCTTTACGGCCGTGGGAGCCATGGGCGGCATGACGGCCTTGATCTTCCATAGCTTCTTCGACTTCAACCTGCAAATACCCGCCAACCTTGTCTATTTCGTGATGTTGATGGCCATCGTGCGCAGCTGCACGGCCGGGGCAGCTATAAAAAGGATTAGCCATAGGTCCTCCATTGTTGCTGGCGACCATCGCCCCAGACAATGAACCCCTCCTGAAGGCTGCGAATCTGCGCTAGGGATTCTAGTGCTAAGCCGAAAAATGATTACAAGGGCCGCCGCACCTTACTTTGGCGATCCAAAAATCTAGACCCCATTACGATTTTTTTACTTCCTGACGCGCCGCCGACCAGGTGAGTGCCTGCTCCCGCAGCGCGTGCAGTGTCTGAGCCCCGCAGAAAACGGGGGCGCGTTTCCGCGCGCTCTGGCGGTACTGGGGGCGCTTGGCGTTAAGCGCGACCAGGGTGTCTTCCCTGAGCTCGTTTTCGCCCACCTGAAAGAAAATGAACCCTCGCTATCGACTCACCTCCGGATCCATAGCGTCTCTTCGGGTCCTCCAGCAGGGGTGGCCGGTTTCGATCAAAGCTAAAGATGCTTGATATTCACTCCCACATACTGCCCGGGATCGACGACGGGGCGCGAGATATCGGCCACAGCCTGGAGATGGCGCGCACATATGTACGCGCCGGATTCCACCGGGTGGTCGCCACGCCGCATGCGGTCCCCGAGAACCGGGGAGACAAGTTGGCTCCTTCCATTGACCTGCAGGTGGCCAACCTGAACGCCGTGATGCAAGAGGAGCAAGTGGACCTTACCGTGTTGCCCGGCATGGAGATCGCCCTGGCCCCGGAGGTACCCGCCATGCTGGACCGGGGAGAGATGATTCCCCTGGCCGGTGGAGTCTACGTGCTGATCGAGCTGCCCTTCCAACGACTGCCCCCGAACTGGGAGCATATCCTCCTCGAGGTGGCCAGACGGGACTTCAAGATCCTGATTGCCCACCCGGAGCGCTGCGAACCTCTATCCCGGGAGCCCATGTTGGTGGAGCGGCTCTTGGAGACCGGCGCCTACCTGCAGGTCAACTGGACCAGCCTGCTGGGCTACCACGGCAGGATCGCCTGCAAATCAGCCCGCCGCTTGCTTCAAGCCGGCACCGCCCATTGTATGGCCACCGACAGCCATGACACCCGGGAACGCAGCGCCCTGATCGTGCGTCGGGGCGCCCGGGAACTGGCCCGCCTGGTGGGGCAAAGCAATTTGGCGCGCCTGACTGCGGAAAACCCGGACAAAGTGCTCGATGGCGGCAGTATGACGGGGATGGATGTGGAGAGCATTGCCCAATCGGCCGAGCGGCGGGTGGGGTTCTGGAGGTTTCTTCGCCGGTCGGCCTAGTCCGTCGGCCCGCAGAGACGTGTTTCTGTATTTGGACATCGTCGCATCGATTGGAAGCACGCCCTGATCAAGAATCGAAAAGTTAACGTCTTCGCTTTGGGCCTTGGGCTTGGCCTTTGCCGTATCGATCTGCGACGAGCAAATCCCAAGCGCCTCTCCGATGGCCATTTCTATCATTGCTTGCGCGCTCTATGACCATACAATCCATAAAACAGTACGCCTTTGCAACCATGGTCACGCTTCTGCTGGCCGGCTTTAGTACCTGGCTGCTGCCCTTCGGGTGGCAGCAGCTCCACATCTACTACCAAAACTACACCTTCAGCGAAGCAGAGGCCCGGACCCTGCGGCACCATCCCGAGGCCATGCTGGCCCTCGGGCAGGCGGCTTGGTCCGCACTGGACGCCAAACGCGCAGGCCGCCTCTACCGGGCGGTGGTCACTCGCGATGCCAGCCATATGACGGCCTGGCTCAATCTGGCCGAAGCCGAACAAGCCGCCGGTCGTCCAGACAAGGCGCGTGAGATCGTGGCCTTCGTGGCGGGACGCACCGCAAACGTCATGTTCTGGCAATGGCCCACGGCACTGCTGGCCCACGAACTGGGCCTGGAGGAGATCTTTCGGCGAAGCACCAACCGGCTAATCCTGCAGGGCTGGAAGCCTAACGACACCTTCGCGCTGGCGGACGCCCACTTCGCCGGCCGCACCTCCGACACCCTGGCCGCCCTGGAACCGGAGGCCTGGTCGGCCTACCTGGAATGGCTCATGCGCTGGGGACGGCTGGAGGACGCGCGTGCCACCTGGCAGGCCATGAATGCTCACGGCCCCCCGGATGGGAGTATCCTCTTGAAATTCGTGAATTTTTTGATATCTAGAAAATCAGTGGCCGAG
>JASFFM010000226.1:0-7336 GCA_050124295.1 Desulfobacterales bacterium
GCGTCCCTGGTGGTGGCGCTGGTGGCCAATCCCCTCATCCTGAGCATGATCATGCAGCGCTCCCTTAAGGATGGACGGATTGTGCGGCCGGAAGACGACCTGCGGCAGTTGAAGAAGCTCTATGTCCGGGGGGTCGCATGGGCCTTGAACCACCGATTTCTTTTGGTCGTCGCGATTTTGGTCTGTTTGGGGGGCGCTTTCGGGCTGGTGGCCCGGGGGTTGGTCAAAGTCGAGATGTTTCCCGATGTGGATTTCGACTATATCTATATCATTGTAGAAACACCGCGGGGAACCGAGGTGGCCCTCACCGATGCGGTGGCGCGCAAGGTTGAAGTCATCGTAGACGACCACGTGCCGGAGATGGTCCAGGTGGTTTCCACGGTCGGCCAGCGGGGACAGAGCGCCCTGGAGTTCTCTTTCGGTACGGGAACCATCAGTAATTTTGCCGAGATCACTGTGGAACTCAAAGACGGCAAGGAATATGCCCGTGCTTCGCACCGGGAGATCCAGGAGCGCATCCGTCCCTTTTTGGAGGAGATCCCGGGGGCCGATATTCGTTTCCGTGCCCTTCAGTGGGGGCCCCCGACGGCGGCCCCCATTCTGCTGAAAATCGTGGGTCCCGAAATCGAAGTGCTGCGGGGGATAACCGCCCGGGTAAGGGAGCTTATGACCAACATCGAGGGGGTCGTGGATATCAAGGACGACTTCAGCGATGCGGCTCCGGAACTACGGGTCGAAATCGACCGCAAACGCGCGGCGGCCATGGGGATTCCCCTCGAGGACGTGGCCACGACCTTGCGGGGGGCCACCGCCGGCCTGGAAATCCGCGAATTCCTGGACGAGATGGACGTCTCCAAAAAATACGATCTCAAATTACGCTTTGGCCCGGAATTCCGGACCAGCCCGCGCATGCTGGAGAAAGTCAAGATTCGTTCCGACGCGGGCAACCTGGTCCCCCTGACCACCATCGCCGACTATTACCAGGGCGAGGGATTGAACAGCATCCGGCATTCCGACCGCCGCCGGATTGTCAGGATTTCGGCCAACAACCGGGGGCGCTCCGCCGTGGAAATCACCCAGGAGTTGATGGCCGTCTTGCAGGAGATGGAACTGCCTCCGGGCTATTCCTTCGACTATTCGGGCGAATACGAGGAAACCGCCGAGTCGTTCGAATCGTTGCGCCTGGCCTATATCGTCGCGGGCATCCTCATTTTCACCCTGCTGGTTTCCCAGTTCAACTCCCTTGCCCAGCCCTTTGCCATCCTCACGGCACTGCCCTTGTCGATTGTCGGCGCCATGGCTGGCTTGTACATCACCGGCAACAACTTCTCCATCATGAGTTTTATCGGTCTGGTGGGGCTGAGCGGTATCGTGGTCAACGATTCCATCGTCTTGGTGGATTGCATCAACCGCATGCGCGAAAGCGGTCTCAACATGTTCAATGCGATTGTGGCCGGCGGACAGCAGCGCCTGCGGCCGATCATATCCACGACCGTCTCCACCGTGGGGGGCATCCTGACCCTGACGATCACCGATGAACTGTGGGAAGGGTTAGGGGTGGTGATTATCTTCGGCATTTGTTTCGCCACCGTGCTGACCCTGATTGTCGTCCCGGTCATGTACTCCCTATTCGAGGGGCTGCGGTACTACATTATCTCCGCCTTCCGGGGACCGCGTTGGAAGGAAGCGCCCACCGGGCGGATCTTCCTGTATTCCCGCCGCCGTTATGCGCTGATCGCCCTCGTTTTGATCGTCATCGTGCAGATCCTGGTTCTCTCCGGCGGTTTGCGCGCCCTGGCCCCGGGTTACATCACGCGCATCTCGACAGTGACCCTGCAGGCGCCTTCCCTGCTAAAACTGGGCATCGAAGCCGGCGTTTTCTTCATCAGCATGGCTCTGGAAGGTGTGGGGATCTTGGTGCTCTTGCTCATGCCCACCTGGGTCGGTTCGATCTTCTTGATGGCCAAAAGAAGCCGCGAGGGCTATTGCGTGGACGTTACACCGGAAGGTGTTCGTGTGGGAACGCCGGTGGACCGGTTCTTTCTCGAAAGGAACGCCATTACACGTGTTAAAACCGCCCCTCTGTTCCCACGTATTCCGTCGCTTTGTATTTACGCCGGAGACCGCAGAATCGTGCTGCGGCGATTGGTGGCCTCCGACAGCATTCCCCGGCAGAAACGACTCTGGGCCTGGCTCAGGGGCCAAGCGCCGGAGCGCGCCGAGATCCGCAACGGTATGCTGGCCCTGAAACAGGCCTTGGAAAGTCTGCTGGATTAAAGGCGGGCGGGGTTCCTTTGGGCATTAGCCCCATCCTTGCCGGTGGAACGGCCGTTTTTTCATCACCAAACCTTGATTCGGTCTTCAACAAGGCTGTATTGTATATTGGAAATAATCCTGGCCTGGTTTCCTGGGCCACAACCGCGCTTTGCGGTTGTAAGGAACCAGCGGGCGCCGGACGAAAAACAATCCTGAAGATAAGTTCGGCGCCCTAGGCGCCATGGCCGGTGAGGAATGGTTTGGGACCGCCACCAAAAAAATGTCGCCCGGGTAATCCGCAACTGTGACAGGGAGGGGGAGCCAATGCAAATTACCACCTTGATCGAGAACGAAGCCAGTCGCACCGATCCGGATCTCGTTTCCGAGTGGGGTCTATCCTTGCACATTGCCTTTAACGACCGGACCATTCTATTCGATGCGGGTCAATCGGGTGCTTTTGCGGACAATGCCGATCGTCTATCCGTTAATGTGGATCGCTGTGATGTGATGGTGCTGTCGCACCATCATTTTGATCACGGTGGTGGTCTCAGACGGTTTTTGGAAATCAATCCCCAAGCGAAGGTCTACCTCGCCGAAGCCCCCGATGGTGAATGTTATGCCAAAATTCTTGGGCTTTTCCAGAAAGCGATCGGACTGGATAAAGCCATTTTATCAGATTTTGCCGATCGGTTTGTCGTGGTCCGTAAACCTGCGGAGATCCTCCCCGACGTCTTTGTGTTGCCCCACTTGGGTGGCAGGCATCCCAAACCTGCCGGGAACAAACAGCTGTATTTGAAAAAGCAGGGCCGGCTTGTACCGGATGATTTTACCCACGAAATCGTTATGGCCATCAAGGACAAGGGCAAGCTCGTTATTTTTACCGGTTGTTCCCACAATGGGCTTCTCAACATGGTGGATACCGTTGCCGAGGCCTTCGCCGGCCTTCCCATCAAGGCGGTCATCGGCGGGTTTCATCTGACAACGCCCATGCCTTTCAAGCCCATGGCAAGCAGCCGGAGCGAAGTCGAGGCAATTGGTCGATCGGTATTAAACTATCCCATCGACATGACCTACACGGGACATTGCACGGGTGCCAAGGGATTTGAGGTTTTGAAGTCCGTCATGGGTGACCGGATCGCGGCAATACAGACCGGCAGTTGTTTCCCGATCTGAAGGATCGGTTAACCGGAAATGGTCGTTTAGCCCCTCGATCACCATCTCGGCATTATGGCCGATGGGGTCTTCACCATTTCGGTCCATCGCGGACTGTTTTGTGTGTTTGGCCTGATCAAGAGAATGCTGCGGTTAAGGATCGGATACGCACCAATGATCGAAATATCATCTTTTAAATAAACCCAATGGTGAAAAAATGGAAAAAAAATTCGATGGTCAAAGGACAGCCAAATTGGGCACGGAAAAGAGACCTGCGGTGGTCCGGGTGAAAACCAAAAAACGAATGAAGGAATTGGAAAAAATATTCAAAGAAAACGGTTGGCACCACACGATTGAAGTGGAACCCAACAAACCCGAGGATACCACGGATCTGGACATCCTATTGAATCCTGTCAAAACCATCGTGGCCGAGAAAAAAGTGGGGCGTAACGAACCCTGTCCTTGCGGTAGCGGTAATAAATATAAAAAATGCTGTGGTCAATAGGGGTTTCGATGGTGCTGGGGGCAGTCGGGCAGACAACAAGGGGCCCTATGGCAATCGACCTATGGAAGATCATGGCGGGATGAACCGTCCATTGCCAAACCAGAGGCAGGCTTGAGGTCGTTTGGGTATGAGCGGACTTCTTTTTGGGTCTCCGTTTTATTTATGGGCCTTTGTTCCTTCAGCGCCCGGCGAATTCAAACCAAGGCCGCTGATTTCAATGCTCGCGATGGCTGCCCGGGTCTCGTTTTCGGGCTTCGTTTTGGGGAACAAGGCGGTCGAGACGGTGGGGCCCTCAAACGCCGGGATGATTTTTAACCATGGCCACCTTTCGGCGAACTGGCGGCTTATCTTTGCTTGAAGCGTAAAATGCGGTAAAACTTATCGGCCTGCGCCGTGATCCTCGCTGCGGGTATTGTTACCGCAAATCGCCACTCAAGGAAACCATCGGGCCGTCTTTCCCGGCTTGAGATACCGCCGCGCCGGTATTCGTGGGCGGTCGTAATCCTTCGCTTATTCTTCAGATGACCTGTCGGCCGAGGGATCGCCCCTTTTCACCATAGGCTTGGTTGATTACAGCAGCCTAAAGAATTCGAGGTAAGCAATGAAACGATTGCTAAAGCTGGCCCTTGTTATCATGACCCTTGGGATTACGGTGATGGTTATTTTTTATTTCTACCAACCGGTGAAGCGAATTGGGGTCACTTCGGAGCTTATCATGCTGGGGGACCTGGATGGTGACAACCAATGGCGTGATGCCGACCTGGAATTGTTAAACAAAGTGCTTGAAAATCCCTATGCCTACGATCGCCTGACCCTGCTAAAGATCGATATCAATCAAAACGGTCTCCTCGATGTCGAAGACCTTACCTTTCTGGAAAGGATCTACGGGAACCCGGATCCCTATGCGGCAGCCGAAATTGCCGCGGCCGAGGGGGCCGTTTTCCCGAGGCCAAGGGAATTGTATCGCTATCTACCGCGATACGAGTATGTCGAGCGGCCGCTCATTTTGCTGGACAACGACATTGGCCAGCGCTCCCCGCTTCCCTTTTTGGAAGCGCTGAGCCCTGACCAGGGTGCGCCGCCCTACCTGAAACAGCTCTTTATCGAAATCTATCATGAAGCCCTGCGGTTTTCCTTCGGATACGCTGTTCGCCAAAATCAGCTCGATGCCATCGAGCAAGAATACGTCGCCAACAAAATCGACTATTGCAATGATCTGTTTGAACGGCAGCAGTACTATGAACTGTTGCTGAATCTGATCGGCCTGGTGGAAGACGCGGAGACCTTAACGATCAAAACCCAATCTGAATTTATCCAGAGACTGCTCTACTTCCGTGATCATCTCCGAGAATTGCTCCTATCGGAAGAATTCGATGCCTTTTCGAAGGGTCAACTGGCGCGGGATGTCATTTTCAATTTGATTGAGGATTATCTCGAATCGGATTTGAACTTGACCATCGATCTCGCTTCGTTATCCCCACCGCGGGATTTTAGCGATTGGAAGAATTATTTGGACCGGGCGGAATGGCAGGTTTACAAAAGCAAGACCAGGCGCGATGACTTCAGGCAACTGGTGCTGTATGCCCAGCATGATCGTCGCTATCTCCGGGCGGTTTCCGAAACATCACCCAGTTACCGCGATATCACCCTTCAGAACCACAACCTGCCCATGATCCTGCTGTTTCGCGAAGCCTTGAGAATTGCCAATAACGATAAAAAACAAGCCGTGGGGCTTCTCGATGAAGCGGTCAGGATTCCGCTGGCCTGGGTCAAAAGCATTCCCAAAAGCGTGCTGCCCAGTTCGGTGGCCCTGGAAAATTTCCTGCTTCCCGGCAATAAGGAAGATGGCTCGGACAAAAGCCGTCACTGGAATGTGTTCGGCGGCGTGGCGATTTACAAATCCCCGGAAGAGTCCTTAACCCTCGCCCTGAAGCGGGAGATCATGGACCTGCGGGAGGAGAACGATTCTCCCGAAGCCATGCGGGAGTTCATTCGGGATACCATTGCCAATATCAATGGTATTTATTATGTGGTTTCCATCGATCCCGATTTGTTGGCCAGGGCAGAAGGACGCTAATCGTTGCCAGGCGCCAGGGCATGATACATGCGCTTTCGACATCCCGGAACCGGGCCATGATTCGTCTGGCCGTCGTCCCCTGGTATCATCTGGGCAGACGATGAGCATATGAAGACAGAAAAGCATAGCGTGGTTTCCAATCCTCACCCAGCACTTTATAGTGCTATGGCAGCCTTCTGTAGAATGGTTCCACAGGATCGAATACGTTCCGCATTTTATCAGACGGCAGCTTGCCCTTGACCGCGATCTGAGCTTTTGAAACCATTTTTAAGAACCGGACCGGCTTCCTGCCGCCAGGAAAAACCGTTGCTTGCCGGATATATTTTTTGAGCGCCGACACATGCAATACATGGTCATCGAAACATTCAAACCGGATATGGCCGATCAGATTTATGAACGGTGCGCGGCCAAAGGCCGTATGCTTCCCGATGGTCTCGTTTACATCAACTCCTGGCTTGCCCGCGACAATAGCAAATGTTTTCAATTGATGGAAACGGACAACGAAAAGCTTTTTGACGAGTGGGTGGCGCAATGGATGGATTTAATCGCCTTTGAAATAATTCCGGTCCAGGACACCCCTGCTAAAAACACCACCTGAGGCGGTCTAGCGGACGGTCGTTTGTGGTACCTTGACATCAGCACGCCCAACGGCGAAAGGTCGATGCGGACGCCCAAAAAATCTTCGTGTATGCGTTTGCCTTCTCGTCAACCTGAAACCACGTAAAGCATTTCTAAATAAAGCCTTGCAGGATGGAGGCCAATAAATCCATCAACCACGTCGAATTTCCTGCCCGGGATATCCGCGCCACGGAAACGTTTTTGGAAAGCCTGTTGGGCTGGTCTATGGAAGATGGCGGCCCGGAATACACGGCCATTTCCAACCAGGGCCTCGATGGCGGTTTCGTCAAGGCCGACTTGTCCTGCGCCCGTGATACTGGGGCAGTGCCTGAGTGCCGAAATCCTAAAGTGGATGAAAAAGCTCGCCGGGCAGGTGGGTCGGCCGGATCTGCTTGTGCCGGTGAGGCCCACCTGGAAGACCCGCTGCCCGCTCCAGAGCATCGAAAGTTATGCCCGTTGGAAACGTCGGCATGAATTGTGGTATCATCCCCGGCTGCGGACGCGCCAGCGCCCGGGGGCCAAGAGGGTTTGGTGTGGCGTCAGGACCCTCAAAGTTGAAGGTTCGACCGCCGACTGGCAGAGATGGACCGGGATGGTTTTTCCCGAGTGGGACCCTGTATCGTGCCGGGCGCCTTGGCGCCCGTCACCCCAAGCCTCGAAGCCGACAAGGGGGTCTATCACGATCCCAATGTCGGGATGCGGCCTGCGGTCACATCGAAATAAGAATG
>JASFFM010000227.1:0-7304 GCA_050124295.1 Desulfobacterales bacterium
TCCACGGCATTCGGCAGCGCCCCGCTCATCAAGGGTTGCCGGAAAAATTGGCCACACCCTTTATGGAAGGCACGCAACCAGTGCATCCCAAGGAATGGGCACGGATATTGTCACGAAAATTTCGCGCTAAATCATCGTCCTGATTACCGCGACAAGATGGTGTATGATCATCGCTATCCGTCAACAACGCTGTTCATCGAAAAATGCCCTGTCATAATCGAAGGCCTTGATCAAAACACCGTCGGATTGAGACAACAACGAGAGACACGGTCCTGGGAAACAGCACTGATACCGCCGATCCCGGGCTCGACCCGGGAATCCAGACACCATTTTGCAATCATTGCGGTGATTTTTCTGGATGCCCGCCTGCACGGGCGGCAAGCCGGACAAGCCGACCCGGCCGCCACCACCGACCCGTGACGACGAAGTGCTGGACGCTTGGAGAATGGTACGGTGGGCGCTGTCGCAACCGGAAAGGCGTCCCCGATGGCGACATGCGTCAGGGCAAAGCGGGGCGCCTACATGGTCAGATAAATAAAAATGAAAGCACCATTGTTGACGTCGATGGTCAGGTTGCCGCCCCGCGCGTCGGCGAAGACCTGCCAGGGGGGGCGGTCGCTGGAACCGCAGTCATAATCCGGATAGCCCTTACCGGTTTCACGGTTGAACCAGGCCAGTTGCATGGCATTGCGGTTGATCTCGAGGGCCTGATCCTTGGCCCGCTCACGGGCTGAATGGAAATCAAGATCGGGGGTGTCGATGGTCAGCTTGACCGTGGTGTGAGCCTCAAGGCCCGGTTGGGTTTTTATTTCCATTAGCGTTATTCCTTTCCAAGCCAGGGCTGGATTTGTAGACCGCCATGACGATCGCCGTTATGACCGTTGATGGGTTAACATAAGGATGCCTGCCAGCTCTGGCAAACGAGGCATTATCGCCTTGTCGCTGTCGTGTTCGTTATTGTCAGCCCTTTTTTCGCATTCAACCCTTTTTTCCGATGACGATCAGGACAACGCCAACCCTTTGGCGGGCACTCCCCTGACAGGGGGAAGGCCAAGCGCCGCTTCAGCGAACCGAGGTCTTCCCGGGATTGTAAACCGCCCCCAGGGGCGCATCTAGTCCACGTGCGCAGCAATCTTCTGACGTACCATCTCCGCGGTTTCCTCAACGCTGAGATGGGCGAAGCGCTCGTAGGGGATCTCTTCTATGACTTGGATGCGAATATCGTGGCGACCGTGGAAATTAAGGCTGTGTTTGGGCAGGGCGTTCTTGGTACCGCTGATAGCGATGGCCAAGAGGGGCAGTTTCATCTGGTGGGCCAGGATGAAAGCGCCCGGTTTGAAGGGTTTCAGCTGGCCGGTCTTGGAGCGGGTTCCCTCGGGGAAGAAGTAAACCGAGCTTCCCCCGGCGAGGGTTTTTTCGCAGGTCGCCATCATCTGACGGATACTCTCCTTGTCCCCCCGTTTAAGTCGGATATAGCGGTTGAGGGACATATTCCACCCGATCAAAGGCAATTTGAATACTTCGGCTTTAGACACCCATTTGAAGGGGAAAAACAAGTGGAAGGCCACCAGGATGTCCAGCTGGGATTGGTGGTTGGAAACCACGACATAGGTGGCCTGGTGACGTATCTTATCGCGGCCGGATGTGGTCACGGACCAGGCGGGCACAATCCACAGGTATAGGCAGGCCCAAAAAGAAGTGAACATATGCAGCCACACCAGACGCCGGTCAAAGGGCACCGTCAGCAGCCAGATCGTCAGCGCCAGGATAAAAAAAAAGCGGAAGAAACCGCTATGAAGCTGAGAACGAGGATGGAAATAAGGCGATTGATCATCGTATGAGGCGATTCTTGCGCGATGCCGTCCCAAAATGGTTCATCAGATCTATGATGCCAGTCATTTTGCCCATTGTGTCTGTATTGAATTTGGTTCGCACTGTCAATGGTCAGTTCGATATTCGCGGCCATTATCCATACAACTGACCCAGAAAATAGTTCATCTGGCGGTACCACCAGGGCCAGTCGTGATTGACGTCATGCCCCCAATAGTCGAACCAGGCCGGTATCGATTTCTCCCGACAGATCGCCTCAAGGGCACGGGTGTCTTCCACGGCGTCTTCCTCCCAGGCGCCTTGCCCCACACACACGATCATGCGGCCCTCGCGGTAGCGCTCAAAAAACCAGGCCTCGCAAAGTCCGGAAAGATAGGATAGCGGTGAATTGAAATAGACGGCCGGGAGGTCATCGGCAGCGATGCCGAACTCCGCGCGATCCAGGCGGTAAAGACCGCTCAGGGCAATCGTACCGGCAAAAAGATCCGGATGTTTGAGATAAACATTGACGGCATGATACGCCCCCATACTGCAGCCGTTGGCCATCACCCGCACGTCCGGCTGGTTGCAGTGATCCCGCACGAACGGGATGACCTCATTCACGACATAGCGGTCGTAGGCCTCGTGACGGGCATTGCGGTCCGCCGCAGACTTACCAGAATCGTACCATGACTGGTCATCGACACTGTCCACACAAAACAGTTTGACCCGGCCGCCGTCGATGAACCCGGCAATGGCGTCGATCATGCCCATGCCCTCGTAATCGAAATAGCGCCCGCGTGAACAGGGAAACACCATAATGGGGGCCCCATAGTGCCCGTAGACATTGAGCGTCATGTCCTGCGCCAGATGGGCGCTGTGCCAAGTGTGCGTTTCACGATGCATGATCAGCCCTCCCCTTCGACGTGCGCATGAATGGACCGGGCAATGGCGTCGATCTCGTCTAGGTCGGGAGAGCGGTAGATATAGCCGATATCCCCCAGCGCGCTGCTGAACACCCCGGGCACCTGCACCACCTGGACGATCTGGTCACCGTAACGACTCAGGATATCGTCATGGGAGTAGCGATAAGGCCAACCGTTTTTACGGCTTGCGTAGCAGCAGTGGTATTTGCGGCTGAAATCCAGTTCTTTCTGACCGTGGACCAGCAGCTGGGCCCAGATCCGGTAAATATCGATGTCAGAGGCGTAGTTGAACATATCAGTGGTGAAGCCCCCCGGCGGACGCATATTGATTTCCAGGCCCACGTAGCGATCGTCGGCGGTGTGGAAAAACTCGATATGGAAAAACCGCTCGCGGACCTCGAAGGCCTCTACGCACTTGCGCCCCAGCTTCTCAAGGGTCGGCGGAATCTCACGCAGGGAGGTGTAATAGATGTGGCGTCCCTCGTTGACCGTCTCCATGATTCCCTGGCTGAAGCGGTGCGAGGTGAAGAAAACCAGATCGCCATTCCCATCGGCCAGGCCGTCAAAGGAATAGATCGTCCCGGCGATGAATTCTTCCATGATATAGTCGACATCCGTCTTGTGCGCGAAAAAGTGGGCCAGATCGTTTTCATTGTCCAGCCGGTAAGTATCCAGGGCCCCCACCCCGGCATCGGGTTTGGCCACCACCGGATAGCCGGTTTCGGCGATCAACGCTTGCGCCTCCCCAAGGGTGCGCACCACCGCCCCCGGCGCTACCGGCACACCGGCCGTGCGAAAGGCGGCCTTCATTTTTGATTTGCGGCGGATGGTATCGATCTGATGCCCACGAATACCGTCGATATTGAAATCATCCCGTATGAGGGCTTCGGTTTGCAGCCAGTATTCATTGAGCGATTCAAAACGGTCCAATTTACCATGACGATGGGTGAAATAACCACAGGCGCGCACCAGGGCATCATAATCGTGCAGGTCCGGAACATGGTAGTATGCCGTCAATGAATCACGCACATCGGCCGCCAAGGCACCTTCCGGCATATCCCCGATGCCCAGCACGTTGGCGCCGGCCTCTTTCAAGGCTTTACAGAAGCGATGGTAATGATACGGAAAATGCGGCGAAAGATAGACGACATTCATGTTAGCCCTCCTTGCGGGACAATGATATTTCAACGCCGACGCCGGGGACCTGTGGCCCGGCGAAGATCTTCTGCGGTACCCGATCTTCGACAGTCGGACATGACCGACAAACGAATGCGGGATGATTCAGGATGGGACCGGGGATCGCTTTGTCAATGCTGATCGGCTAACGGAAGGGCCTTTTCAAAGCAAACGCTTGCGCGCTGCAAATGAATAGGGGGTCTTGGTCCATGAACGGCAACCATCAGGTCTTTCAGGGACGGCCCAGAGAGGCGCTGTCGCTATCGCTGACCACGAATGCTGACAGGATGTCGCACGACCGCAGGACAGCAATCCTGACATTTGGAGGGCCTTTGTCAGGGGGACAGTACCGCCTGCAGTTTGAATACCGGTCAATAAAGGAACTGAACAGCAAATCCCTTGGCGTCCAGCCGGACAACTTTACCGCGGCGCTTCATTTCGCTTTGATCATCAGCAAAAGGACCGGCCACAACAACGTCCTGCCCGACCAAAAATTGCGCTTTGCTCTGGATATAGGTTCCCCCGGCACTGAGGTTCAGGATGCGCCCCTGAAACAACCGACGGTTGGCTGCGAAATGCGTATCTTCCGCGCATCGTATTCTGATATGCCGACGCGTTTGTTTATTCTGCGCCCGGCGCAAGCGTTTTCCATCTGGGATCGCTCGCGGCCGCATGGATGGTTTGCCCGGTGATGAGAAGTTTTTTTTGGTCATGGTTGTTCACACGGCTAAATGATCTGTTGAAATTCATTGCCAATCGGCAGGTAAGGGCAGTGGCCCTGTCGCGCCATTCAAAGGGGATGCGACAAAGGCGCGTAACCGGGGGGGATTTTACCGCATATGAATACGCTTGTTGGATCTAGCTGATCTGCCACTACCGTTAAACCGCACCGAACCCGAGAGGCAGTATGCGCTAAAATGACCTCAGAATCAAGCCCTTAAATTGCCCCGGCTTTGATTCCTGGCCTCTGCACCGCCGTGGTTCGCCGGACAGCGGCGGCCACAGTCGGAATGAAGGATCATAAGATGCCCCGGGAGCAACCTCAACCAAAGAGCGGACGACCGGCATGTTCATGGCCGGCTCACGACGGGCGCTGCCTGTTAGCAGCCATTGCCCGGAGCTAAAGCGTGCACCGGCGACAAAACCAGGCTGGAGGAAAGCCAGAATCCCAGATATGGACTCTGGGCCCGGACCCGCCAGCGGGGATTGTATCAAGCCGTCCATCACATCCTATCCCGAACATTTCAGGAAACAATTGATGCCCATTAAGTTGACTGAAAATATTCCCTACTTTCATGAAGATGGTCGTAAATATGCCCGGCAACTCGTTGTGACCGGCATTGTTCCCAAAAAACCGCTTAACACTTTTCACCCTACGGGCGCGCCGGAGACATCCATCTCGGGGGTTATCCAGCGCTTGCGGTGGCATGCCTACCGCGGCGCTTGCGGAAGGCCTTTTACGGGAGGCCCCCAACACCTGAAATATCCAGGCTGGATTGTCTCCTATCCTCCCCCCGGGGCGCAAACCACTGTGATCCGGTCGCCATCCCGCAGGTTTAGCGCCACCCCACGATCATTTCGCCATCCTTGCGGTGAGGGATCATTCTTCCAGAATTGAATATTTTTCATTGTGACCGCCGCTACAAAAAACTTGAAGTCACCATCGTTTTCGCTATCATGGGGGCGATCACCGAATTGGCCACACCATCGGCAATGGCGATGATATCGTAAAACGCCAGAAGGAGACCGCATGAAAACCCGCAAAACGGTGGGCCTGGTGCTCGGCAGCGGATCGTCCCGAGGCTGGGCGCATATCGGGGCCATCGAGGCCTTGGAGGAATCTGGAATATCCATCGACACTATCGTCGGCAGCAGTGTGGGATCATACGTGGGCGCCCTCTATGCCTGCGGAAGCCTTGCGAGCCTTCGAGATTTCGTATTGCGCATGGACGGGAAAAAAATTTTCTCCTATTTCGATGTGGTCTTTCCCCGATCGGGTCTCTTGGACGGGGCCCGCAAAGTCAAAGAACTTTTTTCCATGCATACGGACGTGGAGAACTTCTCGGATCTGGACATACCCGTTGCCATGGTGGCGACCGATCTCAAGAAAGGCCGCAAAGTCATCTTGAAATCGGGGAAGATAATGGAAGCGCTACACGCCACCATGTCGATTCCGGGACTCTTCGCCCCCGTGAGGATCAATGAACGCTGGCTCGTGGATGGCGGTCTGGTTGATCCGGTTCCGGTGGGTGTCGCGAAAGCCACCGGGGCGGACGTGATTATCGCGGTGGATCTCAACAGCGGTATGGTTTCTCGCCGGCAAGTACGAAAGCAAGTTCAAATGATAGCTAACAAGCCTGACGAAGATCCGGTCATCCAAAATGAGCTGTTGCGAAAGCTTTCTGACTACTATGACAGCGCCGAAACAAGCTTCAAAAGCAAAATCAGCGATCTGTTCCACAAAGAGTCCACCACCCCGGATATCATTGATACGGTCATGACATCCATCAACATCATGCAGGAACGCATCACCCGCATCAATCTGGCCGTTGAGCCGCCCGACATTTTAATCCAGCCCCGCCTGGGTGAACTGAAGATGATGGACTTCGATAAGGTGGCGTATGTCATTGAGGAAGGATATTTCGCGGTCAAGGAAAAAATTGACGACATCAAGGCGCTGCTGGTACCCACCTGATCCATTTGACCCAGACTGGATTCTTTAATCCGACACCCAGTCATTGAAAACCAAATCCCTCATCATTCGCTTGCCAAGGGATACAAGGATGGCGACCACGAAGGGGCCGGATGCAGCGGTAGCGCGGGGATTTAAAGATGACCGCCCAGGGGATGTTTACCCCGGCAAACAGCGGTCATCCAAGTTCCCGTTTTTTCCTGTAGAAGGAGACTTCGCTTGGTCATCGCAAGAAGACATCTCTCCGCAATTGGATCTTCCCTTTCCAGGAAAAAGATGTCCAAGCACCGTATGAAAAAACGGCATCCATCTTGATGATCTTGCGGCCTTTTGGGACGACGATAGAAGGTGGGTGTCGGCGTCGATGGGGGGAAGATGTGGGGGGCTGCCTATGGGCAGGATCGATGGGGAAAACAAAGCGGACTTTCACCCTGCAGTCCCGATATCAAAAAAGAAACGGCGCGACGGCAAGCCGTCGCGCCGCTGGGGTTGACGCTCCTATGGTTACTCGACGGGCACCATCTCCACCCGGCGGTTCTTGGCCCGGTTGGCTTCCGAATCGTTCGGAAAACGCGGGTTGTCTTCGCCGTAACCGCGCGCGCTGAGACGATCGGCCGCGATCCCCTCGCTGATCAGGTAGTCCCTGATCGCGTTGGCGCGCTTGTCGGACAGCATGCGGTTGTAGTCGGCCGTACCCAAAT
>JASFFM010000228.1:0-7297 GCA_050124295.1 Desulfobacterales bacterium
GCAGGCAGATTCAAGGCGCGCGGCGCTAACGATGATGGACATCTCTGCTAAAACAAGCCCTCGCAGCCAGCATCGTCGCCGGAGAAAGGCTTCATGCTCAGATTTGAGTCTTTGTAAAGGAACAGCGCTTTCGTCTCAGCCTCGACATGAGGGTGTTCGGCCAAGGGCGACGGCCAGACGACCACGGCAAACCCTTTGACCTTTCCAATACTTTCGGCCTGCGCATCGATGCCTTCATGGAGTAGCCACGTCTTATACGGACCATGACTTGATTGGCGATACCTTGCGATCGTATCAGGAAAACCATAATGCCCAACAGTTGGGGTTAATGTCCTGGGAACCAGCTATCGCATTATTGAAAATACTTACCGCGCCGGCCTTTCGCGGTCGGCCTTTTTGTTAGCTGTCGTGGGCAATCAGTGAAGGTGTGGAACCTGGAAACCTTGTACGATCCTTGTACAACGTGCCCCCAAAAACTCAAGGGGTTACGGTGCGACCCGTAACCCCTTGATATATATGGTGCCGAGGGACAGATTTGAACTGCCGACACGGGGATTTTCAGTCCCCTGCTCTACCGCCTGAGCTACCTCGGCAGACAGCACCAGGACGTGCTTTCAGATTCCCCTCCAAAGACTTGAGGGGCGGCTGAAAACGAATTCGTCTTATGGCATAGCTGGCCTGGCCTGTCAACCCATTTTAGGGGTTCCGCACGCCTTTAAACAGGCCCGGAGGCCCCGTCATCCCTGGCGGAAACGCCGTCTTGCGGCGGTGCCTGGCTCAGGTCGCCATACAGATGCTGAACCAGCGTGCAGGCAGCGATGGTGGCCGTTTCGGCCCTCAAGATGCGCGGACCGAGGGTGGCCAGCCGGAAACCTGCGGCTTGGGCGGCGTGGGCCTCGCCATCGGAAAACCCGCCTTCCGGCCCCACCACCATCAGGATCCGCCGATCGCCGACGGGGGCCTCCTCCGGTGCCACCGGCAACGCCTGCCCCGCGCCCTCCCAGAACAAAATGCGGGTGTCGAAATGGTGGCTGTTATTGAGCACGTCCGCAAACTGCCCCAGCGGTGCCATATCCGGCACCCGTCCCCGGCGGCACTGCTTGACGGCTTCCCGGGCAATACGCGCCCAGCGATCCGCGCGCGAGGCCTGCCGGCCTTTACCGGGCTGGGGCACCGAGCGGGCCGATATGAACGGATGCCAACCGGTCATGCCCAGTTCCGTCAATTGGCGCACGAGAAGGTCCATCTTCTGGTCCTTGAGCATGGCCTGGGCCACCACGATGGCCCCTTTCGGCTCGCGGCGCGAAGGAAAGCGCTGCAAAACCTCGAGCACCACCTGCTTCCGCGTCAGGCTGCGAATGCGGGCTTTGCCCTGGTAGCCGCGACCGTCGCACAGCCCGACGATCATTCCCGGCTTGATACGCAGCACCGTGCCCATATGACGGGCTTCCTTTCCGCTGATCGTGACGCTTGCCCGTTTAAGATCATCCGGTTCGATAAAAAAGTAGCGCATGGGACCAAATTAGGATGTTGACGATCAGCTGTAAATGCTTTTTTGGCGCCCCTTCCGGGACGGGCTATCTTGACACTCCAACCCCCCCTGTGGTAGCGTTCGTTCGTTTCATTCTGTCGGCGCGGCGCATAATGACCATATCATCGATCCCATCATGGAAGAGGGTTCCATGCCAGATAAACGCCCCCCGCATGACCACCCGGCCTCTGAAGATGCCGAACCCATCATTGAATTGACGGAGGTGGTGGCCTCGCCCGAAGCGGCGGATGAGGAAATCATCGAGCTCACCGATGTGGTCGAAGACGGCGGCGGAAGTGAAGACGTCATCGAACTGACCGAAGTGGTCGCATCGTCCCCCACCGAAGAACCGATCATCGAACTGACCGAGGTGGTCTCTCCGGCCGAAATCAAAACCGACACGACGGTGATCGAGGCGGCCCTCGCCTCGGAGGAGGAGGACACCACCCCCCCGGTGGAGCGTGCCGAAGAATCCACCTCCGGCGACCTGGCTTTTGCCGATGTGGAATTGGACATCGAAAACCAGGCCGAAAAAGATCTTTTCGATTCCATGGACATGAACATTGAAGCCGATCTGCTCAATGCCAACGGCAGCGCCGACGAACTGGACTTCAACCTGAGCACCCAGGAGTTATCCGACGCCATCGATTTACTGGACGCCAAGCTGTCCGAAGAGCCTTCCCCGCCGGCCATCAGGGAAGAGGAGCCCCTGAGTGATCCGACCGCCTTGCGATCCGACGATCTGGAAGCAGCCCTCGAGAACGTCATCAAAAAGATGTTCGGCGACAAGATCGATCATCTGCTCAATGCCGCCATCGAAAAAACCGTGTCGACGGAAATTGCCCGTCTCAAGGAACAATTGCTCGGAGACAGTTCGCCAAAGCCATAAACGTCAGGAACGACGCCGCTATTTAGAACCAGCGCAAGAGACCGTGGGGATTATTTCATAATCCCCTTTTTCAATTTAAGAAGGAGCCGGTTGCATGAATTCGGATGTTTTGAACAAAGGCTATGAGCCGCACGCCGTGGAGCGCAAGTGGTACCAGTATTGGGAAGAAAGCGGATCATTCGCGGCCCGGGAGGAAGATACCGCGACCGCCTATTCGATTGTGATTCCCCCCCCCAACGTCACCGGTGTCCTTCACATGGGCCATGCCTTGAATATCACCCTGCAGGATACGCTTTGTCGCTACCGGCGTCTGCGGGGCGACAATGTGCTCTGGATGCCGGGCACCGACCATGCCGGCATCGCCACCCAGAACGTGGTGGAGCGCAAACTGGCCGAAGAAGGCAGCGACCGTCATGCTTTAGGCCGTGACAAGTTCATCGCGGCCGTCTGGCAATGGCGGGAGAAATATGGCAGCGCCATCATCAACCAGCTCAAGCGCCTGGGTGCTTCCTGCGACTGGCCCCGGGAACGCTTTACCATGGACAGCGGGCTGTCCCAGGCCGTGCGCAGGGTGTTTGTCCAGCTTTACGAGGAGGGATTGATCTACCGCGGCGACTACATCATCAACTGGTGTCATCGCTGTCATACCGCCCTGGCGGACCTGGAAGTGGAACACGAAGATGTGGACGGTCACCTGTACCACATCCGTTACCCGTTTGTCCGTGAGAAGGGCGGCATCGTGGTGGCGACCACCCGGCCCGAAACCATGCTGGGCGACACGGCGGTGGCCATCAACCCGGAAGATGAACGCTATGCCGGTCTGCAGGCCACCCATGTGACCCTGCCGCTCATGGACCGCGAGATCCCCATCATCCGCGATGCCTACGTCGACCTGGAATTCGGAACCGGCGCCTTGAAGGTCACCCCGGCCCACGATCCCAACGATTTCGAGATCGGAAAACGGCATGGACTGCCCAGTGTAAAGGTAATCGGCGATGACGGGCTGATGACCGAAGCGGCCGGCCGGTTTGCCGGGCAGGAACGCTTGGCCTGCCGCGAAGCCGTGGTTGAAGCCCTGCGGGAAGCGAAACTGCTGGTGAAAATCGATCCCCTGAACCACAGTGTCGGGCACTGCTACCGCTGCAAGACGGTGGTGGAACCGAACCTGTCCACCCAGTGGTTCGTCAAGGTCAAACCGCTGGCCGCCAAAGCCATCCGGGCGGTCGAAGACGGGCACACCAAAATCATCCCCGCCAACTGGACCCAGACCTATTTTGACTGGATGCACAATATCCGGGACTGGTGCATCTCGCGCCAGATCTGGTGGGGCCACCAGATTCCGGCCTGGACCTGCGCGGACTGCGGCGAAACCATCGTGGCCATGGAAGATCCCACGGCCTGCCCAAAATGCACCTGTTCGCAGCTGACCCGGGATACCGACGTGCTCGACACCTGGTTCAGCTCCGCCCTGTGGCCCTTTTCCACCATGGGCTGGCCCGAGCAGACCAAACTGCTGAAAACCTTCTACCCGACCGCCACCCTGGTGACCGGATTCGACATTCTCTTCTTTTGGGTGGCCCGCATGATGATGATGGGACTGCATTTCATGGATGACGTGCCCTTTCGCGACGTCTATGTACATGCCCTGGTGCGCGACGAGCAGGGTAAAAAAATGAGCAAGTCCAAGGGAAACGTGATCGATCCGCTGAACGTCATCGAGGCCTATGGAACCGATGCCTTTCGTTTTACCCTGACCGCTTTTGCGGCCCAGGGACGCGACATCAAAATGTCGGAAAAACGGGTCGAGGGCTACCGCAATTTCATCAACAAGCTCTGGAATGCGGCCCGCTTCGCGCTGATGCATCTCCAGGAGCCGACCGCTTTGCCCCAGAAGGCCATGATGGGCGTGCCCGATCGTTGGATCCTCTCCCGTCTGCACGGGCTGATTGGCGATACAGGCCGGGCTCTGGACGCGTACCGCTTTAACGATGCCGCGGCCATGCTCTATCAGTTCGTGTGGCATGAATTCTGTGACTGGTATCTGGAAGCCATCAAGCCGGCCCTCTACGGCAGCCAGGGCGAGGACCGCCGCCAGGCCACCCTGGGTGTCCTCTGGCGGGCCCTGCACGATACCCTGATTTTGCTGCACCCCATTATTCCGTTCGTGACCGAGGAAATCTGGGAGAAGTTCCCCGGCACCGAAGGCCCCATCATACAGGCCAGCTTCCCGACCGGTGCCCCGGGGGCCGAGGCTATCCAAGAAGACCCCGGCGCCGAAGCGGCCATGGGCTTGATCATGCAGGTCATCACCGGTATCCGCAACATCCGGGGCGAGATGAACATCGCCCCGGGCCTGAAGCTCAATGTCACGGTACAGACGGAGGATGCCGACGTGCACCGACAGTTGCAAGACCAGCAGGCGCTGGTGTCCAACCTGGCCCGGCTGGAAAGCCTGGCCATTGAACCGGTGGGAGCGAAACCCAAGGCCGCCGCCACATCGGTGATCGAGGGCGCCACCCTATTCGTCTCCCTGGAAGGGATTATCGATTTCAACCAGGAGGCCGCCCGTCTTCAGAAAGAAATCGGCAAGGCGGACAGCGAGCTGGCCAGTTTGAACAAGAAACTGGGCAACGAGGACTTTCTGGGCAAAGCGCCGCAAGAGGTGGTGAACAAGGTGAAAAAACAGCACCAATCCTATTCCGAAAAGCGGGCGGCGCTGGAAATGCACCTGAAACGGATCGAAGCCCTGGCCTCCTGATCCGCAAGGACCAACCAACGGCCGGTGACGCACCACGCAGGCCGGGTAGCGGCGATCCCGGGCTGGGAGACCCATTCGCCATGAGGGTTTGATATGACCTCGCAGCACGCACTGAATCGCCTGATCGATCTGGCCCTGGAAGAAGATATCGGGACGGGCGACATCACGACGGAAACCCTGATCCCGAACGATGCGGCCGGGCAGGCCGTGATCACCGCCAAAGAAACGCTCGTTTTGGCCGGGATGCCGGTGGCCCGGGCCGTTTTTCGGCGGCTGGATAAGACGATCGCCTTTCAGGAAGCACTCGCCGACGGGGCGACGGTCGCCGCCGGCACCTGCCTGCTGAAGCTATCCGGACGCCTGCGACCCCTGCTGACCGGTGAACGTACGGCCCTGAACTTCCTCCAACGCCTCTCCGGTATTGCCACCCATGTGCGCCGCTATATGGACCGCCTGCCGGCCACCTCCGCCCGCCTCGTGGACACCCGCAAGACCACCCCCGGGTGGCGGGCCCTGGAGAAATACGCGGTCCGCATCGGCGGGGCCGCCAACCACCGCATGAGCCTGAGCGACGGCATTCTCATCAAGGACAACCATGTGGCCGTCTGCGGCGGCATTCGCGCGGCGCTGGAAAAAGCGCGCCAGGCCGCCCCCCACACCCTCAAGCTGGAGATCGAAGTCAGTTCGCCGGAGGGGGCCCGGGAAGCCGCCGAAGCCGGCGCCGACATTATCATGCTGGACAATATGGGGCCCGAAACCATCCGGGAAGCGGTCGCGCTGATCGATGGCCGCGCCCTGGTGGAAGTATCGGGCGGGGTGACCCGCGATAATCTGGCAGCCCTCGTCGCCAGCGGGGTGGATATCGTATCGGTGGGCGCCCTGACCCATTCCGCCGTGGCCGTCGATATCAGCCTGACCATCACAAACGCCCCCTGACAGGCCCGTCGGACCAGGCCGACCGAAACGCCATGATCCCTCTGCGCGACAATATCCGCTCCCAAAACTACCCCGTCGTCAACAACCTATTGATCGGTCTCAATGTGCTCGTCTTTGCGATTCAACTCTCCCAGGGCAGCGACTGGAATCGCTTTGTCTTCACCTACGGGCTGGTGCCGGCCCGCTTCACCGATCCGGCCCTTTCCGCCTATTTCGGCTTGCCCGCCAACCTGTTCTCCTTGCTCTCCTTCATGTTTCTGCACGGCGGTTTCATGCACATTATCTTTAACATGTGGAGTCTGTGGATTTTTGGCGACAATGTGGAAGACCGTCTGGGGCCCCTGCGCTACCTCGGGTTCTACCTGGCGGCCGGGCTGCTTTCGGGCCTTTCCCACATGGCGCTCAATCTAGGTTCCCAGGCGCCGACCATTGGGGCCAGCGGGGCCGTGGCCGGCGTGATGGGGGCCTATTTCATTCTCCACCCGGGGGCCAAAATTCTGACCTTGATCCCAATCATCATCATCCCCTGGGTCATCGAAATCCCGGCTTTCGTCTTTCTGGGTCTCTGGTTTCTCATCCAGTTCATCAGCGCGGCCGGAAGCCAGGCCGGCGCCACGGGGATTGCCTGGTGGGCCCATATCGGCGGTTTCATCGGCGGCATGGTACTGCTCAAACTGATCGACCGCGTGCCCACGGCCGGGCTGACGCAAAAGATAAAATCCGCCACGGCCAAAAAAACTTCCCATCGTCTGCAGGTGGTGCATCCCACCGGACCACCCGAATCCCTGGATCTTTACGATCGCCTGCCCATCACGGCCTTCGAAGCCCTGTCCGGGACCAGCAAATTCGTGGCCGTTCCCCAGGGGTTTCGCCGACGGACCCTGCGTGTTACCGTGCCGCCGGGCATCAAGGAGGGCAGCACCCTGCGTCTGCGCGGATTGGGCCGCACCTCGCCGACCGGCGAAACTGGGGATCTCTATCTTCGCATCCAATTTGTGGCCTGGTAAAACACCGCCTAACCCGGATATCGCGGGCGTCGGAAACCTTCATAGACGAAGCCTTCCGGCGTGCCGCGGTAGGCATGCGACCGCAGCCTTCTTTCAAGACAGGGAACACATTCATCAAGGCAAGTTGGCATTGATGGTTGCATGAAATGTTCGGGTTGGCACCAGGGGCAATCGGC
>JASFFM010000229.1:0-7293 GCA_050124295.1 Desulfobacterales bacterium
CCGGCTTAACCTGCCCGCCATTGTTGTCAGCGGAGGGCCCATGTTGGCCGGAGAACATCCCACGCAGCCCGGGCGGCGCATCGACTTGATTACCGTGTTTGAAGCGGTGGGCGCGGTCAAATCGGGGAAGATGACCGCAAGCGAGTTGGACGCGATCGAAGAGGCGGCCTGTCCAACCTGTGGCTCCTGTGCGGGCATGTTTACGGCCAATTCCATGAACTGTTTGACAGAAGCGATCGGTCTGGGCCTGCCCGGCAACGGCACCATACCGGCCGTCATGTCGGCCCGTATCCGCCTCGCCAAAGCATCGGGGATGCAGAGCGTCACCCTGGCCAAATCAGGCTTGACCCCCCGTCAGATCCTGACCCCCCAGGCCTTTCGCAACGCCCTGACCGTTGACATGGCCCTGGGCTGTTCCACCAACACCGTGCTGCATTTGACGGCCCTCGCCCACGAGGCGGGGGTTCCGCTGGATCTCGATATGATCAACGAAATCAGCAGCCGGACACCCCACCTGTGCTCCCTCAGCCCTGGCGGTCAT
This sequence comes from Desulfobacterales bacterium, assembly GCA_050124295.1. Lineage (GTDB taxonomy): Bacteria > Desulfobacterota > Desulfobacteria > Desulfobacterales > UBA5852 > JABZFP01. The sequence continues at coordinate 542 of JASFFM010000229.1, forward strand.
CATCACATCCAGGACCTTCACCGGGCCGGGGGCATCCCAGCCGTGATGAAGACCCTGGCCGATGCCGGCCACATCGAAGAGAGCGTTCTGACGGTCTCCGGAGATACCCTGGGGGCGAACCTGTCCGCATCCGTTGTGCGCGACAGCGAAATCATTCGCCCCGTTACCCGCCCCTACCATGAAGTGGGGGGGCTGGCGGTGCTGTTCGGAAACCTGGCCCCGGAAGGCTGCGTGGTCAAACAATCGGCCGTCCGGGAAGAAATGCTGCAGCATGAAGGTCCGGCCCGCGTTTTCGATACCGAAGAGGACGCCAGCCAGGCCATTATGGACGGCGCCATCCGCAAGGGCGATGTCATCATCATCCGTTATGAAGGCCCCCGGGGCGGTCCCGGCATGCGGGAGATGCTCACCCCGACAGCGGCCATTGCCGGTATGGGGTTGGACGCCCATGTGGCGCTTGTGACCGATGGACGCTTTTCCGGCGGAACCCGGGGTGCCTCGATCGGTCATGTATCGCCGGAAGCCATGCAGGGGGGGCCCATAGCCCTGGTGGCGGAAGGCGACCGCATCGCCATCGATATCCCGGGCAAACGCATTCGTCTTATGGTGGCCGATGACGAACTGGCGCGTCGGCGCGAGCACTGGAAGGCCCCCAAGCCCCGCATCACGGGGGGATACATGGCGCGCTATGCCAAACTGGTGTCATCCGCGGCCCAAGGGGCCATCGTCCAGTAACCCTTAAGATCCGAGGTGAACGAACCATGGAAATGACCGGAGCCCAAATTCTGATGGCCGTGTTGAAGGAACAGGGTGTGACCACTGTTTTCGGTTTCCCGGGAGGGGCCGTTATCGACATCTACGACGAGTTGATCAAAACCGATATTCGGCACATCCTGGTCCGCCACGAACAAGGCGCCGTGCACGCCGCCGACGGGTTTGCGCGTGCCAGCGGCCACACGGGCGTATGCCTGGTGACCTCGGGACCGGGCGCCACCAACACCGTAACCGGCATTGCCACCGCCTATATGGATTCCATTCCCATGGTCATCATCACGGGCCAGGTCCCCACCCATCTGATCGGCAACGACGCCTTTCAGGAGGTGGACATCACCGGCATCACCCGGCCCTGCACCAAGCACAACTATCTGGTCAAATCGGTCGACGATCTGGCCCGTGTTATGCGGGAAGCCTTCTTGATCGCCAAATCCGGCCGCCCCGGACCGGTGCTGGTGGACATCCCCAAGGATGTGGCCAATACGAGCACCCAATGGGATGAAAACCCACAGGTGCGCATCAAATCCTATCAGCCCAATGTCAAACCCAACATGAAGCAGCTCAAGAAAATCATCGGTTTGATCAAGCAAGCCAAACGCCCACTGCTCTTCGGTGGGGGTGGACTGATCCTGTCCAATGCTTCCGAGGCGTTTGCCCGATTCGCGCGCCATACCCGCATACCGGTCACCACGTCCCTGATGGGACTGGGTGCCTTCCCCGGGTCGGATCCGCTCTGGTTGGGCATGATCGGCATGCACGGCACCTACCGGGCCAACATGTCCACCGGCAACTGCGATCTTTTGATCGCCATCGGCGTGCGCTTCGACGACCGGGTGACCGGAAAAATCGAGACCTTTGCCGGCCGCGCCAAAATCGTGCACATCGATATCGACCCCACTTCGATCCGTAAAAATGTTCCGGTGGCCGTGCCGGTCGTGGGCGACTGCCGGGAATCCCTGGAGCGGCTCAACGAGCTGATGGCCGAAGAGAATAGCGACGATTTCGGCGAACGCCATCGGGAATGGCTGGATCAGATTGCCGCCTGGAAAAAACAGCATCGTCTGGCCTACGACCAGGGCGAAGAAGTCATCAAACCGCAGTTTGTCATCGACAAGCTCTTTGCGCTGACCGGAGGGCGCGCCATTGTCACCACCGAGGTGGGCCAAAACCAGATGTGGGCGGCCCAGTTCTACCATTTTGACGGTCCCCGCCAGTTTCTCACTTCCGGGGGCCTGGGCACCATGGGCTTCGGTCTTCCGGCGGCCATCGGCGCCAAAGCGGCCTGCCCCGACCGCCATGTCGTCGACGTGGCCGGTGACGGCAGCATCCAAATGAATATCCAGGAGATGGCCACGGCGGTGCAGTCCTGCCTGCCGGTAAAAATCGTCATCCTGAACAATGGCTATCTCGGCATGGTGCGCCAGTGGCAGGAATTGTTCTACGATCGCCGGTATGCCTGCACGTTGATGGATCACCAACCGGATTTTGTCAAGCTGGCGGAAGCATACGGAGCCCTCGGGCTGCGCGCGACCCGCCCCGACGAGGTTGAGACGGTCTTAAAGGAAGGGTTGGCGGCCGAATGCCCCGTCATCATGGATTTCGTGGTTGAGAAAGAAGAAAGTGTCTATCCCATGGTACCGGCGGGGGCCGACATCACCGAAATGCTGCTGGTCTGATCAGTAGACGGACCGATGATCATCAACGGTTGCCGAATCAGGAAAGCCTATGAAAGAAGATAAACATGTCATTACCATGCTGGTGGACAACGAACCCGGTGTGCTGGCACGGGTGGTCGGTCTTTTCGGGGGGCGGGGGTTTAATATTGAAAGCCTGTGCGTGGCGGAAACCGTGACCCAGGGTGTCTCCCGGATCACCATTGTGACCAAGGCCAACCCGCCGGTGGTCGAACAGATCGAGAAGCAGCTCAACAAGCTGATCAACGTGATCAAAGTACGGGATTTGACCCATGAGGACGCGGTCAAGCGTGAAATGGCGCTGATCTGCGTGCAGGCCAGCCCGGAACACCGGGCGGAAATTCTGCGTATCGTGGATATCTTCCGCTGCAAAGTGGTGGATGTGGGACTGGAGCATTTTATCATCGAAGTCACCGGAGACGAAGACAAACTTACCGCACTGTTGAGTCTGCTAAAACCCATGGGGGTCAAGAAAATTGCACGTACGGGGACGATCGCCCTCATGCGTGAACCCAAGTAGAATATCGGCCGACACATGTCGTGGCGGCTCCAAAACCACTTTTTTGATACACGAGGGGAGGTAACCCAATGGCCCAGATTGATTTTGGCGGTGTCGTCGAGGAAGTCATCACATCCGAAGAATTTACCCTGGACGAAGCCCGGGAAGTGCTCAGCAAGGAGACCGTTGCCGTTCTCGGTTACGGCGTCCAGGGACCCGGCCAGGCCTTGAACATGCGCGACAATGGCATCCAGGTCATTGTTGGCCAGCGCAAGGGCGGCGCTTCCTGGGATCGAGCGGTGGCCGATGGTTTCGTACCCGGCGAAACCCTGCTGCCCGTCGAAGAGGCGGCCCGGCGCGGTACCATCATCCAGTACCTGCTCTCGGATGCCGGTCAGTCGGCCATGTGGCCCACGATCAAGGGCTGCCTCAACGAGGGCGACGCTTTGTATTTCTCCCATGGCTTTTCAGTGGTCTACAAGGAACAGACCGGGGTTGTTCCGCCAGCCAATGTCGACGTCATCCTGGTGGCCCCCAAAGGCTCCGGCACCACCGTGCGGCGCAACTTCCTGGACGGCAGCGGGATCAATTCGAGCTTCGCCGTGTTTCAGGATTTCTCAGGCCGGGCCCGGCAGCGGACCCTGGCCACGGGCATTGCCATCGGATCCGGCTATCTATTCCCCACAACCTTCGAGGGTGAAGTCTACAGCGATCTCACCGGCGAGCGCGGGGTTCTCATGGGGTGTCTGGCAGGCGTCATGGAAGCGCAGTACAACCTGCTGCGTAAACATGGCCACAGTCCCAGCGAGTCATTTAACGAAACCGTGGAAGAACTAACCCAGAGCCTGATCCGTCTGGTGGCGGAAAACGGCATGGACTGGATGTTTGCCAACTGCAGCACCACCGCTCAGCGCGGGGCGCTGGACTGGGCCCCACGTTTCCGTGACGCCGTCGTACCTCTCTTCGATGAGCTTTATGAAAAAGTCACTTCGGGTCAGGAGACCCGCCGCGTAATGGAATCTTGCAGTGCCGAGGACTACCGTGAAAAGCTCCAGGCCGAGTTGAAGGTCGTCGGCGACACGGAAATGTGGCGGGCCGGCAAGGCCGTCCGCGCGCTGCGCCCGGAGAACCGGGGCGAAAAGTCATAGGTATCATGCAGGAACGCGCACCCTTTGAATGGATAGGATCATGGAACCGATTCAGCTCTACGACACCACCCTGCGGGACGGCACCCAGGGGGAGAATATTTCTTTCTCGGCCGATGAAAAAATGGCCGTCGCCCAACGGCTCGACGATATCGGCGTGCACTACATCGAAGGCGGCTGGCCGGGTTCCAACCCGCGTGACCTGCATTTTTTCGACCTTGCCCGCCGGAAGACATTCCAGCAAGCCCGACTCACAGCCTTCGGGTCCACCCGCCGGGCGGGACGGCCGGCCGCCGAGGACCCGAATCTGATCGCCCTGCTGGAAAGCCATGCCCCGGTGCTGGCCATTTTCGGCAAGACCTGGGATTTACACGTCGAAACCATCATGGCCAATAAGCTGTCGGAAAACCTGGACATGATCCGGGATACCGTCTTATTTCTGAAGGCCCAGGGACGTGAGGTCGTTTACGACGCCGAGCATTTCTTCGACGGCTATCGTGGAAACGAGGCCTATGCCATGGAAACGCTCCAGGCGGCCGTTGAGGCCGGCGCCGACTGGCTGGTGCTGTGCGACACCAACGGCGGCTCATTGCCGCACGATGTAGAGGCTGCCACAAGGATTGTTGCCGAACACCTTGCGACCTGGTGCCCCCCCACGGGGCAATCGGCTCCCGGCATCGGCATTCACACGCATAACGACAGCGGTCTGGCCCTGGCCAATGCCCTGGCCGCCGTTCGAGCCGGGGCTCGTATGGTGCATGGCACGGTCAACGGCTATGGCGAGCGTTGCGGCAATGCCGACCTTACTTCGTTGATCCCCGTCCTGCAGGTGAAAATGAAGCATCCCTGTGTTCGCGTGTCCAACCTGGCCAAGCTCAAGAGCCTTTCGCGGTTTGTCAGCGAAACGGCCAACCAGGTGCCCAGCAACACCCGGCCTTTTGTCGGCAAAAGTGCCTTCGCTCACAAAGGCGGCATCCACGTCAACGCGATCATGAAAGAGCCCCGGGCCTACGAACACATGGATCCGGCCCAGGTCGGCAACCGGCGGCGCGTCCTTGTATCGGACCTTTCCGGCAAGAGCAACGTGGAGTACAAAGCGCGGGAGTTGGGCATGACCCTGGGCGGCAATGGCTTCGACAGCCGGGTCATCGTCGATCGCATCAAGGAAATGGAAGAGCAGGGCTACCAGTTCGATGTGGCTGACGGCACCTTCAAAATCATGGTGGAAAAGTTTACCGAGCAGTTTGAACCGCTGTTCGAACTGCAGTCCTTTCGGGTGTCGGTCGAAAAGGACAAGAACCAGCCCTGCACGGCCCACGCCACCATCAAGGTGGCGGTCGGCGGATCTGAGGAAATTACGGCCGCGGAAGGTTTAGGGCCGGTCAGCGCGCTGGACAATGCCCTGCGCAAGGCATTGGGGCGCTTTTTCCCGGACCTGGACAGCATGCGCCTGGTGGATTTCAAGGTCCGCGTCATTGACGGCCGGGATGGCACCGAAGCCAAGGTGCGCGTGCTCATCGAATCCCGCGATCATGACGATATCTGGAGCACGATCGGGGTTTCCGAAGATATTATCGAAGCCAGCTGGCAGGCCCTGGCGGACAGCTTCCAATATAAACTCTCCAAGACAGACACCCCAGTGGCAACGCCCGAAGGTGACAAAACCGACCCCAAACGGGTATCAATCTGACCCACTGAGGCCGGACGCGGTGGGGGAGCATTCACCCTATCGCGCAGGAATTGTGATCATGACCAGACCCCAAAGCGATCCAAGGTCCAACGCCGCAGAGAATCGCCACCGCGATCCTCTGCGGCCGATGCTCATCGAAGACCTCTGAGCGGGTGGGCACACCGGCCCGGGCAATCCCGTGCATCGAGCGGATACGCCCGGCTTGGCCCCCTGACCGTCCGCAGCCGTTTGGCCGCCCGGCCACCCACCGGGAAAGCGCCCGGTATTCTTGGTGACCGCGGCAGAAGATAAAAAAATATCAGATGAGGAGTCACTCCCATGACGAAAGACAATCATCGCGTCATTATCTTTGATACCACCTTGCGGGATGGTGAGCAGTCACCGGGTGCCAGCATGAACACCGGCGAAAAACTGCGCCTGGCCGTACAACTGGAAAAGCTCGGTGTCGACGTCATCGAGGCCGGATTTCCGGCGGCCTCCGAAGGTGATTTCGAGGCCGTCTCCCAGATCGCCGCCAAATTGAAACGGGTTCAGGTGGCAGGGCTGGCCCGTGCCACGCCAGGCGACATCGATCGGGCCTGGGAGGCCATCAAGCACGCGGCCCATCCCCGGATCCATACCTTTATCGCCACCTCCGACATCCATCTGGAATACAAACTGCGCATGGGTCGCGAGGAAGTCATCCGGGCCGCCGTGGAAGCCGTCAAACATGCGCGCTCCTATACGGACAATATCGAATTTTCCGCTGAAGACGGCTCACGCAGCGACTGGGACTACCTCTGCCGGGTTTTCGAGGCGGCCATCGATGCCGGGGCCACGACGGTCAATCTGCCCGATACGGTGGGGTATGCCGTGCCGGACGAATTCCGCAAGATGGTCCGCTATGTCTATGAGCACACCACCAATATCGACCGTGCCATTCTCAGCGTGCACTGCCATAACGACCTGGG
>JASFFM010000230.1:0-7236 GCA_050124295.1 Desulfobacterales bacterium
CGGCTACACCATCTTCGTGGCCGAAGTGGCCTCCACCTTCAACGAAACCCTGCTGAGTGCCCACCTGCTCAAGCGCTATCGGGACGATCCGCGCATGCGGGCCTATATCCTCAACCGGGAAATCGACAACCTGCGGGCCACCCTTTTTCGCCAAACCATGTTCGCCGAATTCGAACAGCGCACCCACGCCATGGCGGAGGCCCAGGAGCCGCTGACCCTGGAAGCGCTGACCGGCACCTACCGGGACCTTTTGGCAACCCACTTCGGAGACCACCTGGTCATTGACGACGCCCTGGCGCTGGAGTGCCTGCGCATCCCCCATTTCTACTCGGCCTTCTACGTCTATAAATACGCCACCGGCATCTCGGCGGCCATCGCGTTGGCCCACCGGGTGATGCAGGGCGAAGACGGCGCCCGTGACGACTACCTGCGTTTTCTGACCATGGGGGGCAGCCAGTTTCCCTTGGATGAACTGCGGGAGGCCGGGGTGGACATGCGCGCACCGACGCCGGTGGCCCAGGCCATCGCCCATTTCGGCCGATTGGTGGATGAGCTGCAGGCCGTCTACGGCGCGCTTTGACCGACGCCCATAAGTCTCCCGGGCGGCCGGTCAGCCGGGCCCGAAGGACGCCAGCAGGCGCGAGAGAAAGGTGTAGACCCGCCCCACGGAAGGCACCTCGAGCCTTTCCTCCGGCGAATGGGGGTGGCGCAGGTTGGGTCCGATGGAGATCATCTCCATGCCCGGCACCTTGTCGCCGATCAAGCCGCATTCCAGGCCGGCATGGATGATTTCGACCCTGGGCGCCTTGCCGTTGAGGTCCTGGTAGACTTCTTGGCAGTGTTTGAGCAGGGTGGCGGTGAGATCCGGCGCCCAGGCCGGATGGTGGTTCATGCGGGTGGCCGATGCTCCGGCCAAGCGCGCCACCGCGGAGACCCGTGCGGTCATCTCCTCCAGCCGGGACATGGAAGAGCTGCGCTGGCTGCTGATCACCTCGAAGGCATCGTTTTTAATGCGTATGATGGCCAGGTTACAGGAGGTCTCCACCAGGCCCGCCACGCGGGTGGACATGCCGTGCACCCCGTGGGGCAGGGCATTCAGCATGCCAATCACCTTCCGGGCCGACGCGCTGCTCAGCATCCGGCCGGGAAGGGCTTCCGCCTGCGCCTCGCAGCGAATCGAAAGCGCCGGTTCGGTATCAAGGGTTTCTTCCCGGAAAACCGCCCCACAGGTCTTGACCAGATCCTCCACGGTGGAAGCCTTCTCGGCCGGGAAAGCGAGGAGGGCCGACGCATCGCGGGGAATGGCATTGTGGGCCGATCCGCCGGCCAGCGAAACCAGACGGATGTCTTCCCGTTCCCCTACCTGCAGCAACACCCGCCCCAGCAGGCGGTTGGCGTTGGCCCGCGGTTTATGGATATCCACGCCGGAATGCCCGCCGCGCAGCCCTCCCACGACGATCCGGCCGCCCTCGAAACCCGCCGGCAGTTCGTCATAGGTTACCGGCAGGCGGACGAGCGTCTCTTCCCCGCCGGCGCAGCCGATGGTGAACACGCCTTCGTCTTCGGAGTCGATATTGATGAGGATACGACCGCGAATCAGGGAGGCATCGAGTTTGTGGGCGCCGATCAGACCGCTTTCTTCATCCACCGTAAAGAGGAGTTCCAGCGGGGGATGCACGCACGTGTCGTTTTCGGCCAACACCAGGGCCATGGCCAGGGCGATCCCGTTGTCGGCGCCAAGCGTCGTGTCCACGGCATGTATCCAGTCCCCGTCGCGCACCACCCGGATGGGGTCGCGTTCAAAATCATGGGCCGAATCCGGTGTTTTTTCGCAGACCATATCCATGTGTCCCTGCAGAACCACGGTGGGTCGGTCTTCCATGCCGCGCGAGGCCGGCACCCGGATCACCAGGTTGCCGGCGGGATCACTTTGGTATTCATAACCGTGATCACGGGCCCAGTCCATCAACCAGGCGGCCAGCCGGGCTTCGTTTTTGGAACAGCGGGGAATGGTATTGATGGTTTTAAACGTTTCGATAATCGCATCGACGGGGTGTTCCATGGAAACCACATTCCTTTCGTCAACGAACGCACGAGGATTGGCGGATGTCTGTGATATAGAGGGTAAGGTCGCCGGGCAGATCATCAACCCTGGCGGATGATCGCGGTCTCCCCTGCCCTGTATGACGGCGCGGCGACCGGGGCCCGACCGTGGGAAGCGTTCTCGATGGATGGGGCCCTTTGATTCGCCGGCGGCGATGATAAGGGAATTGAAGACAGAAGTCAAAATTCATCCGGCGTGACAGGTTCCCCTCTTTAAAAATCGCCCATTCGTGCCCATTTTTGATCAGCGGGCGGTGAATACCGGCGCGCCGCGCGGCAGATAAAATCCAAGAGCGAGCGTCTCACGGGCAAGCCCACCCGCGCCGATATCACCTGCGGGTCTGTGACCAGGTCTTACCCAAGCAAGGAGAGGGTCCTTGACACTGATATCGCATATCAGGGCCGCTGCGGTCGCCCTCATCATCGTCGCCCATACGGTCTTCTGGGGTTTTCCCGTGCACGCCGTCGCCCTGATGAAACTCCTGGCCTGGCGCACCTCCTGGAAAGCGTTCTGGGACAAGGCCCTGATGCGCACCGTGCAAGGATGGATCAGGGGCAATCTTTTCATCCAGGACCATTTTCTGCCCATCGCATGGGACATCCGGGGTACCGAGGGCCTGCGCCGGGACGACTGGTACATGGTCATCTGCAACCACCGCAGCTGGGCGGATATCCCCGTGATTCTCAAGGCCCTGACCGACCGGGTGCCCTTCCCCAAAATCTTTGCCAAGCAGCAAATGCTCTGGATCCCCATCATCGGCACGGCCCTATGGGCGCTGGACTATCCTTTCATGAAACGCTACTCCCGGAAATATCTCGAACAACATCCGCACCGGCGCGGGCTCGATCTGGAGACCACGCGCCGGGCCTGCCGCAAATATCATTTCACCCCGGTGACCATTCTCAACTTTATCGAAGGGACCCGCTTTACCCCCGCCAAGCATCGGCGGCAAAAAGCCCCCTTCCGGCATCTTCTGCGCCCCAAGGCGGGAGGCCTGGCCTTTGCCATCGAGGCCATGGAGGGGCGTATCACCCGCATGCTGGATGTCACGATCGTCTACCCGGAGGGCATCACCCATTTCTGGTCCTACCTCGGCGGAAAGGTCAAGCGCGTCGTGGTCCAGATTCGTGAAATCACCATTCCAGACCATCTTTTAAGGGCCTGCTATAGCGAGGACCCGCAGTGCTATGACGTCTTCCAGGGCTGGCTTCGGGACATCTGGGAGGCCAAAGACGGCCTCATGGAGCATTTGTTGACGAGCCCGCCGCAGACCTAAAAACGGATCGCCGGTCCCCGGAGCGGGATCCGGCCGGCGGCCATGCGTGGGTTGACCTTGCCTGACGGCAGACCTATGTTGACGCATGCATTTTAAACCGCTCTTTGGCGTATGTTTTTTCGTTTCATTCTCCACGTGCTTTATGGTTCGGAAGATGAGAAACCTCGTCACGAAACCGTTGCCTTGACATCCGTGCCGACGACGGCCGTGCGTTTCTGACATGCGTATACCCCATCGTCGCCATCGCCAACCCGGATCGAAAAAGGAGGAGACCATGCGGATTGCTTCGCTCATTATGCTTACCGTTTGGGGTGCTGTCCTGATGGCTGGCCCGGCATCGGCCCAGGAACTGATCGTTTTTCCGGCCCAGGGGCAGAGCGACGACCAGATGGAGCAGGATAAATTCGCCTGTTATTCCTGGGCCAAAAAGGAAACCGGATTCGACCCCATGGCGCCTCCAAGCGCCTCGGCGCCGCCGCCCCAGAAGGAAGCCGAAGAGGGCGGCGTGGTTCGCGGTGCCGCCCGGGGAGCGCTGGTGGGGGTGGCCGCCGGGGCCATTGCGGGTGACGCCGGCAAGGGCGCCGCCATCGGTGCGGCGGGTGGGGGACTGCTGGGCGGCATGCGCCGCAGTGACCAACGCCGGCGGGAAGAGCACAATCAGCAGCAGTGGGAGCAGGAACAAGCGCGCCAGTACACGCAAAAACGCAGCACCTACAACCGGGCCTATTCCGCCTGTCTCGAGGGCAAGGGCTATACGGTGAAATAGGGCCTGTCCCGAAATGAGCGTCGGCGTGACATCGACTGCGGGAAGACACCCATCAAGCCGCGCCGAAGACAAGCGATTCAAGGTGAAAGGAGCTAACGATGTTGTCACGATCGATGCTTGTGATCGGTTTTCTGACCCTCGCGATGGTAATCCCCTCGGCCGCCCGGGCGACTGATTTTGACGGCAGCCGCTCCCTGCTGGTGGCGATCATTGATGTCATCGAATGCCAGCCCGGTGGTCAATGTGAAAACGTTTCCCCACAGCAGGCACGTATTCCCCGATTTCTGGAAATCGAATTTGACCAAAAAGAAATCAGTGAAGTCGGCGACAATCAAGAAGAACGGCGCACCGCCATTCAGCAGATGACCGAAAATGAAGACGTTTTGATCTTGCAAGGGTCTCAAAACGGGCGCGGCTGGTCCATCACCATCTCGAAAACCAGCGGCGAGGCGGTCATCGCCGTGTCCGACCCCTTGAGCGGCTTTGTCCTCTTCGGGGCCTGCACGCCGCGTTGAGCGCTTATCCAAGGGCCTCCGCGCATATTCCGCGGCTGGGATCGACGTTCGCTTGAGGTGGGCCGCCACCTTCGCTCAGGCACGTTACCCACATCCGCAAACGCCGCCCAATCCTGATGACCGTGTTGAAGCACTTCCAATTGAGGCCTCGGGAGAAAAGCGTGTTCGCTAGCGCCCCTACCCCATCCCGAGCAAACCGTCAGGGCGCGGCGGCCATCCGCCGGACCAGCGTGCCCGCCTTCCCGGTTCCATCGGAGGGTCAAGACCCACCCCGGCGCTCGCCCTCTGGGCCACCCGTGACCGCCTTGCGCCAGGCACTTGGCAGACTTGCCAGGTCCCCGAAACAGCTTCGGCACGGCAAAGCCGTCTCCGGTGTGGACCTGCGGGTGAGCCCGCGGCCGTCCTGACGGTGGCCGGGGTCCAAGCGGAAAAAGGGCCCCTCCCGTACACCATGCAAGGGGTCTTTGACCGGGGCCTCAGGAAGGCGGCACCGTTTTACTGCTGTTCGTACGCCAGGGTTACCGTCACCGTGCGGTTCAAGGCCCTATTTTCGGGCAATCCATTGCCATACAAGGGATCCAAGGGGCCAACGCCCATGTGGGTGATGCGCTCCGGAGCGCTTTCGCCCAAGGCCGCTTTGATTTGTCGATACACCGCCCGGGCGCGTCGCTCGGAGAGCTTCAGGTTGTATTCTTCCTTGCCGATATTGTCGGTGTGTCCAACGATGGCCACCGCGGCTTCGGGGAACTGGCGGATGCGCGCAACGATTGTTTCCACCACCGAAGCGTTGCGCGCCTTGATGACGTCGCTGTCGAAGTCAAACAGGATCAAGGCGTATTTTTCCTGCACGCGGTGCCCCAGGTTGCGGGCCCGCTGGGTCTCCCGCTGGACAAATTCGACCGTCAGCGGCTGGCTTCGCAGTTCGAGCACCTGGCCCTCCATATCTTCGACCTCCATCTCCGCGGTCAGCCGGGCAAAGCGGGAAAGGGCCATTGGCGTCAGGGCCTGGCCTTCCAAGACCATTTCCTCCGGCGGTCGGCCAGTGCCCTTGCGCAAGAATATGGGTTGACCGTCGCCCAGCACGGCCACCTGCCAGCGCGCAAGGCCGTGCTCCGATGCGATCTCCGATTTGGCCGTCAGTGCTTCCACATCGCTGTGGGCTTCCACATAGGTGCTGCGCACAAGGTCCAGGATGGCGAAATCGTCGGATTGAATCTCTACGCGCCGGTTTTCTGCATGCCCTTCGGGTGTGCGACCGGACGTCGGCACTTCCGGCAGGTTGCGTGCCTCAACCGCCATGCGGCCGGGGTCGATTCCCCAGATATACTGCAAATAAGCTTTGACGCCTTCGGCCCGGGCACGCGAAAGCGCCTCGCGCCCTCGCTCAACGCCGACATTGGCGTTGCAGCCCACTATTTTGATCTGCGCATCGGGATTGGCGCGCATTCGGCGCCCAATGATGTTCAGCAGGTTGGCATATTTCTCCTTGGTGCCCCGTAAAGCCGCTTCGTTGAAGGCCTGGGTTTGCCCCTGGGCCTGGAACCGCACGTAGCGTGGGGCGATGTCATTTTGCCCTTCGGCGAAATAGAGGTAATTGAGCAGGGGGGCGCTGTCGATGGTGGTAACCTCTTCGATGCGCATGGCGTCGCTTCCCAGCGCAAACGTTCCGGTCGGCGGAAAGAGAAACTGGTAGTCGACCACATAACGATATAAAAGCTTGGAGGACACGGCTTCGAAGACCGGTCCCAGTTCGGCGGCGGTCGCGGCTTTCCACATTTTTCCGCCGTTTTGTTCGGCCAAGGATTTCAGAAAGGGATCGATGCCGGTGCCGGGCATATAGTCCACGCCATAGATTTCCAATTGCGTTATCCCTTCCGCGGCCGCGCTGACATCGTCCTGCGCGTAGGCGCTGTTGATGTCCTCCCCGTCGGTGAAGACCACCATGAATTTGTGGCGATCTTGCGGCAGGTTGCGGATCAGTTCCAGGCCGGCCAGAATCCCTTCATAGAGCACGGTTTTGGCCGTCAGGCCGCTTTCGAAGCTTTCCCGCAAAAAGGCCCGCAGTTCATCAGGCTGGTTGGACTGTTTGATGGTCACCCGCAGTTGCTTGCCGCCGATGACCTGCGTTTGCGTGTCATTGAAAACGATCAGGGTAATGTTGTCGATGGGACGCATCACCTTGTAAATATTTTCCATTGCGCTCAGAATCGACCTTACGGCCCGCCGCTGTTTCATGGAGGCGGAATTATCCACCACCAGGACGATATTGAGACTTACCTCCTTGCTGGTCTCGAGGGTTTCCACGTTGAGGATTTGGGCCCGTTTGCCTTTTCTCAAAAAGACAAAATCCTCGGCGGTCAGACCGCGGATCGGCGTTCCCTGCTTGTCCGCGGCAGAAATCAAAAGTCGCCCTGGGGCGATGATCTGGACGGTAAATTCATCCGCCCGGGGCGGCTTTTGGATGTCGAAGGTTTCCTGACACATACCGGTGGGGGCAGGCCCAAGAATGCCCAGCAAAACCGCCAAAACCCAAATCGTTTTTTTCATCATTCCTCCTCGTTCACTTCAGGGCGGT
>JASFFM010000231.1:0-7229 GCA_050124295.1 Desulfobacterales bacterium
GCGGGCCAACAAAATAAAGTTTACAACGGCGCGAATCATCTTAACCTCAGTTGGGCGATCGATAGGCCCCTGCCTGTCATGGTAACGGTTGTTGCATCGATCAGGCCCCTAAAAAAACGAACGCTTATCAACCTATCCCGGAGGAAACAATGACCAAAGCCAGCGCACGACACATACTGGTCGACAGCCAGGCGCAATGTGAAGAACTCAAGCAGGAAATCGAGGCCGGCGCCGATTTCGCCGACGTGGCCCGGCAGCATTCGAAGTGCCCTTCAGGCCGTCAGGGTGGCGACCTGGGAGAATTCGGACCCGGTCAGATGGTCAAGGAATTCGATGAGGTGGTTTTCAGCGGCGCCTTGAATACGGTCCTGGGGCCGGTACGGACTCAATTCGGATTCCATTTGCTGGAGGTGACGCAGCGCATGGATTAAAACAGGTCCTCCTGCGGTCTCCTTTCGCGGGTTTGATCTCAGGCGGGTGGCTTGCCCAGTCGATGCACCGCTTCAACGAGCGCGGAAACGGCCGTATCGACTTCTTCGGCGGTGGTGTTTTTTCCCACGCTGAAACGGATGGTGCCCCGGGCATAATCCTCCGGCACATTCATGGCCTGCAGGACGTGGGAAATCGTGACGCGGTCGGCATGGCAGGCCGCCCCGGCCGAGGCGGCAACCTGGTCGCCGACGGCCGCCAGCAAGCGGTCGGCGCTAACACCCGGGAAAGCCAGGCTAAGCGTGTTGGGGAGCCGTTTTTCAGGATGCCCGTTGAGGCGCAGCCCGTCCAGTCTTGAAAGCAACCCCCGATGCAGACGATCGCGCATCGCGCGCATGTGGGCGGCATTACGTTCGAGATCCCGGGCGGCGATTTCACAGGCCATCCCCAAGGCCGCGATCAGGGCGACGTTTTCCGTTCCGGCCCGACGGCCATCTTCCTGACCGGCACCATGGCATAAGTTTTCCAGGGTCGACCCGGAGCGAATATAGAGTGCCCCGACGCCTTTGGGGGCATAGAGTTTGTGCCCGGCCAGGGATAAAAAATCCACCCCCAGGGCATCGACGCGTGTTGGTATTTTGCCCACAGATTGGGCGGCATCGGTGTGCAAGGGTATGCCTTGCCGGCGGGCAAGGGCGGCGATCTCCGCTATGGGCTCGATGGTGCCGACCTCATTGTTGGCATGCATGATGGAGATCATCAGGGTATCCGGCTGCACGGCGGCCCCCACGGCATCCGGATCCACCTGGCCGTTTGGATCGACCGGCAGATAGGTCGTGTGGATACCGAAGCGCGCCAAAAACCGGCAAACCGCCAGGACGGCCGGATGCTCGACGGCACTCGTGATCAGGTGGCCGGCGCGATGCGATGCCATCACCGTGCCCTTGAGGGCATGATTGTTGGCCTCCGTTCCCCCGCTGGTAAAGACGATCTCTGTCGGATGGCATCCCAGCAGGTGGGCAACCTGGCGGCGGGCCTTGGCCACCGCGTTGCGGGGTGAGCGGCCATACGCGTGGCTGCTGGAGGGGTTGCCGAATGCCTCTGCCAGATAGGGCTGCATGGTCTGAATCACCTCGGGGGCCAGGGGTGTCGTGCCGTTGAAATCCAGATAAATCGGGTTTGTCATGGCGTCCTTTCTGTACGGCTTTTACCTGCCAACCATTCCCGGCACCCATATCTAAAGGTGGCGCGATCCAACCTCGCCGGCAAGCCTCATATTCAGGCGACATCCTGTGATGCTTTCAGCGGTCTGATTTACTGATGTATCTTTTACGCATTCACCAGCCGACCGTCAAACGGAGGCCGTCGTTTTCCGGAAACCCTTGTCTTGGCGAACGGTGGGCGTGGTGTTTCTTGACATCTTCCAGGGGATGCCATAGTCTCGAATTACCGTAACCTCTCTGGCTGACCGACCATATTGGTTCATTTTTCTGCGTGCTGGTACCCTTTTCCCGGCTTTCGATGAGCGCCATAGGACCAGGCTTTTCCCGCTGGAGTATGATCTTGATTCGTTGGTCATCAGGACGACTGCTTATGCCCGGAAATTTAAGGCCGCGGGAAGCCGAGAATTCGATCAAGCGCAGTGGCCGCGATCGCCGCACCCAGTCTTTAGGCCCCCCGGGTATTGAACGGCGAACCGGCAAAGAGCGTCGTGGCGCTCTAAAAGTGCCGATTTTCATCAAATTCATCACGCTATCCACCACCTTGACCATCTTCGTCAGCACCATCATCAGCGTGGCCATCCTGCGCCGACAGACCGAAGATTTTCGCGCCCAACTGATTTCACTGGGAGAAAGCCTGGTTCGCATTACGGCCGAAAATGCGCCGGATAAACTGCTGACCGAGGAAGACCTGACCTTATTTCAATTGGTGCAGGACGTCGCCGCCTTGGACCAGGTGCACTACGCCCTGATCGCCGATGATGAGGGGCGTATCAAGGCCCACAGCATCAGAGGGAAAACCAACGCCATGGTCGCACTGCCGCCGGGTTACGTGGCCTTGCGCGATGACGGAAAGATCCGCATCGGCCGATTTGTAGAGAACGATCACGCGTATCTCTATTTCGAGAAACCCCTCACGTATCAAAAAATAAAGGTCGGCCTGGTGGCACTGGCCATATCCCAGCAGAAAATTCTTGCCGCCGTGGCCGGTGCCAAGCGCTACGTATATTTTCTTACCGGGATCATCATTCTGGTCGGCATCGTGATGAGTCTGCTGGTCAGCATTTACTTTTCGCGCCCGATCCAGCGGTTGCTGGAGGGCACCTGGGCCATCCAATCGGGCGATTTCGACCACCGGGTTCTGATCAGACGCAACGATGAACTGGGCGATCTGGGTCATGCCTTTAACCATATGTCCGAGGGGCTGAAGGAACGCCACATGATGCGGCGCTCACTGGAGCTGGCCATGGAGGTCCAACGCAGCCTGCTGCCCATGCGCGACCCCCGGGTGACGGGCCTCGATATCGCCGGCCGCAGTCTCTACTGTGATGAAACCGGCGGCGATTACTATGATTATATTCAGTCCCCTGCGCGGGACCGCGGTGCGATTGGGCTGGTCTTAGGGGATGTCTCCGGACATGGTATACCCTCGGCGCTCCTGATGGCATCCGCCCGGGCCTTTATTCGGCAGCGTTCCAACTGGGACGGCACGCTGGCGGACATCGTTCAGGATGTCAACCGCCAGCTGGCGCACGATGTGGAGAATTCCAGCAGTTTCATGACCCTTTTTTACCTCACCGTGGATCGTTCCCGCGGCAAGCTCAACTGGGTGCGGGCCGGGCATGATCCTGCCATTGTATATGATCCCGAAGAAGACCGTTTCGAGGAACTGATGGGGGACGGGCTCCCCTTGGGTGTGGACGCCGATTGGTCTTACGCCGTCAACGAGCGGCAGGGGTTGAAAGAAGGGCAGATCATTGTTCTGGGCACCGATGGTACCTGGGAAGCCCATAATGCCAAAGGGGAGATGTTCGGCAAACAACCGATGCTGGATGTCATTCGACAGCAAAGGGATCGATCCGCCCGCGAGATTCTGGAAGCGGTGGTCGAGGCCCTCAATCGATTCCGCGGAAACCATGAGCTTGAAGACGACGTCACGCTGATGGTAACGAAGGTGGTGCCAACGCACGAGGTTTAAGAATTTCTGTAGAAAAGGGCTTGGGGGACCGGGCCGGTGTTTGCGGCCAGCTCCTCAGCATGGCTCAGGACATGCATCATCCGACCAGGGGCCGCCCCGCAAGCGCAAACTGAAGCCCCCGGGACATGACCGAAAGGCCCCATAGGGGGCGGACACCGTTTAATCATCGACCCATGAAGGATTTAAACCATGCAAAATCACCCTTTACCGACCATTCGGCTGAACAAGCCTTTCGCCTGGCTTGGGATCCTGGTGGCCATCGGGCTGCTGTCAGGATGCGGCGTGAGCCGCGGGATGCACAAGTCGGACGATTATATTGTCTACAAATTGCAGAAGACAACCACGGCCGAAGCCCTTGCCGAGCGCTTCCTGAAAAACCCCCGCCGGGCGTGGGTGATCGAGGAAGCCAATCTGGGGACAACTTATGAAAAAGGCAAGACCGTCATCATTCCGCTGAAGGATGACAACCGTGCCGGGTTATTTCGCGAAGGCTACCAAGTGGTCCCGATCCTTTGCTACCACCGCTTCGGCAAGACCTGCCGCTCGGCGCTGTGCGTATCGGAAACCTCCTTTCGCGCCCAGTTGGAATACCTGCGCGATAACGACTATCACACCATCAGCCTCGCTGAGCTATACGCGTTTTTGACCTACCAAAAGGCCATTCCGCTGCGATCGGTCGTCATTACCATCGATGATGGCTACCGCTCCATCTACGATATCGCCTACCCGTTGCTCAAAGAGTTTGGCTTCACGGCAACCTTCTTCGTTTACACGGACTTTATCGGCGCCACCAAGTTGTCGTTGACCTGGGATCAATTGCGGGAAATGAAAGCGGCCGGATTCGAAGTCGAATCTCACAGTGTCACCCACAGCGACTTGAGTCTTAAACAGAAAGGTGAAAGCGAGGATGCCTACCGCCAGCGCATCACCTCGGAGCTGACCCGGTCCAAGGCGATCATCGATCGTGAACTTGACCAGAACACCCGGTTCCTGGCTTATCCTTACAGCAAGTATAACCGTTGGATATTGTCCCAGACCGCTGCCGCCGGGTATCTGCTGGGACTGACCGTGGAGCGGGGGGCAAACCCCTTTTTTATGGACCACTTGGTGCTCAAGCGCAATCAGATCCTCAAGGAGGATCTTGATTACTTCAGCAGCCGAATTCCGACCCTGAATCCCGTTAAACTGGACTGATCTCATGAAAAAGACCCCTTCCGCGCTTATCCTCTGTATGATCTTGGCCCTGCTGGCAGGCTGTGCCACAGGAGGCGGCATGTCCGCGGCCGGCGGCGTTTCGACGCCGGCCCAGGCCTACTTCAAGGAAGGCCGGACCCAGGAACAGGCCGGCGCTTTGGTGGAAGCCACACGCATGTACAAACTGGCCCAGACGCTCTCGCCCCGCGACAGTGACATCGCTGCGGCGCTGCAGCGGGTGGAAGCCGAACGCCGGCGACTGGCCGAAGAGCATTACCAGACGGGCGAGCAGGAATACGCCCGGGGCCGGCTGCAGGCGAGTAGAATTGCCTACCTGAAGGCTTTGCGGCAGTGGCCGGAGCACGCCGGGGCGCTGGAGAGGCTTCGCTCCCGGGAAAAAATAACGGTCACCCATCCCGGCAAGCACATCGTGCAAAAAGGTGAAACCCTGGCCATGATTGCCAAGAAGTACTACGGCGATTACAGGAAATACCGGGTCATCGCCGAGCACAACCAGATTACGGATGTCACTCAGCTTAAAATCGGCCAGGAAATTACGATCCCCGAGATGGCGGGTACACCGCTTCCAGTGGTTGAAAACACGATGGCCACCGATGACAGTCAGCAGCTGGCGGCCACGGCCGAAGAGAGCATTTCCCAGGCCGTCGATCTTCAGGTCGCCAACTATCGTGATGCCGGTAAAGACATGTTGCGCGAGGGCGACTATGCGGCGGCCATCGTGGAGTTTCGCAAAGTGTTGAACGTGATTCCCGACGATCAGGAGGCCAAACAGGATCTCTGCGTGGCCCACAACGCTTACGGCCGCCAGTTGTGGGATCTTAAGCAGATCGATCAAGCCCGGGAGCAGTTCGATGCCTGTATCGCCTTCCGTGAGGACTGCCCGGCCTGCCGCAAGACGGTCAAAGATTGTGAAAATTACTATAAAGAGCGCCTCTACAATCGCGGTATTGCCTTCTTCCAGGACGAAAAACCCCAGGAGGCCTTAAACGAATGGCAGATCGTGAAGAAGATGGATCCCGGTTATCGTAACGTTGAAGATTATATCCAGAAAGCCAAGAAGATATCGGAGCAGCTGGGAAAACTGAAGCAAGGTCAGAAATCCCCCTGAGCGGGCGACCAGGGGACATGCAGGATACAAACCGCCCTCCCAGGCGAAGTGGCGCAACCTGCTGCCCGGTCCTTTGAAAACATGATCCATCCCGGATGATCGCGATAGCATTTGCCTGCCCTTGGATGCCCCCGGGCGCCCGACGGGCCCACCTCGCCAAGCCCTCCGCGCCGCTGAAGACATCCTTTGGAAACCGCTGCGTTGGATTGTCATGCGCCGCGCCAACCCATACCCCTTGAGGCAGCCCCTGGCCTGCGATGATTCTCATGCCCGGATATTTCACGCGTTGGAGGCCTCCCCTACAAGGCCTCCCGGAGCGCCGCGGTAGGCATGCGACCGCAAGCGCTTGATAACGCCGGAAAGGGATGTCTCGGGCGTTCCCGTGGGGTGAAAAGATTTAAGCGGTTCTTTCTGAAAAATGCCGCTCACAACGGGTTGCCGGGCAAATTTACGAGCATCTTCATTTAAGATAGGGAACATTTTCAGTAAACTAAATTGGCATCCATTTTTTCATGAAATCTTCGGGAGCCGTCCCCATGTCGGATTACGACGTTCTTGTGATCGGCCGCAGTTGCGTGGATTATATCGCGGTGGTGGATGCTTTTCCCGCTGAAAACAGCAAGGTCGCCCTGAAGCAGCGCTTCGTGGAGGGCGGCGGCCAGGGCGGTACGGCCGCGGCCTGCATCGCCCGTCTGGGTGGAAGGGTGGGTTACGTGGGCCGCCTGGGCGACGACGATGCCGGCCGGATCTGTCTCCGGCGTCTGGCCGCTTTCAATGTGGATGCCGGCCACGTGCAGATCGTTCCGGGCGGCAGGACTCCTGAGGCGTATGTCTTCGTCACGGCGGCCACCGGTGACCGCACCATTTTCTACGTGCCCAATACTCTGCCGCGCCTGGAGAGGGAAGATCTTCCCGCGGGATTGATCGCATCGGCCCGGGTGTTGCTGCTGGACCCGGAGACGACCTACCTGGCGGATCTGCTGCCGCAAACGGATGGCCCCCGGGTGGTTTACGATGCCGAACGGTGGCGGAGCGGCATGGAGGCCATGATGCAGACGGCCGATTTTTTCATCCCCAACAGGGACTTTCTGGATGACCGTCGTATCGCGGGCCATGCCCGGACCCTGGATGGTCTAATGAAACGATGGCAGGCCGCCCTCTCGGGGCGGCTGATCGTCACCGCGGGCCCGGAAGGGGCTTATTATTTGGAGGACGGTCAGCTGTTGCGGGTTCCGGCCCCGCGTGTGAAGGTGGTCGATACCACAGGGGCGGGCGATAA
>JASFFM010000232.1:0-7217 GCA_050124295.1 Desulfobacterales bacterium
GGGCGGCTTTTGGATGTCGAAGGTTTCCTGACACATACCGGTGGGGGCAGGCCCAAGAATGCCCAGCAAAACCGCCAAAACCCAAATCGTTTTTTTCATCATTCCTCCTCGTTCACTTCAGGGCGGTGATCAGGTCCTTTGGATGTGTGAAATGCTGCCATCTGTAGATCAAAGAATTCTTTTTTTCAACAATACCGCATACCGCCGGTCAGCGGGGACAGCGCAAAAAGGGGCCGAATCCGTGTGGTTCAAAAGCCCCGCCCTGCACACCGGATGATTTCCAAGGCCCACCCGTCAACCGCCTCCGGCCGGGCCATCTGGGGCCAAACCATTTTTTCCGCCGGGAGACGTAAAGCGATCAAGGAAAATGGGGCACACTTCCGGCAACGCGCGGGAGGAAATTGGCCTCCGCCAGACCCCTGGTCCCCCGAAGCATGTCCAGAGTAGCCCTCCAAGAGATCCCCCTTTCTGGCCATGGGGACCCTGGTCAAGACCTTAAATTAATTTCCCGCGCCGGCCGGCAGGCCTTTGATCCATATGAAACGGGTTTTTCTTCACCCCTCTCTTAGATGGTTGGAACGTGTCTTCCAACCTCCGTCATGGGGGGGAGGTTCACGGAACCCCAAGGGGGCCCGTAAGCCTTCGAGGAAGGCCTTGGAGTGCTCGAAGGCCGGCTGTCGTGTAGGCCTGGCCTTTTCCGAACGATGCTCGCGGTCTCGCGGGACATTGTCCCGCGTCCCCCGCATGAAGAAGTGGTAAAGCACCTGTGGCCCATGGCGGTCCAGGCGATGGCAAGACGACCACTTGAATGTCAGACCGCATCCTTATCCAGCAGCCTTTCCGGGGTGGATTATTTCATTGCTTTCCAGCCCATAGTTGCATACTATTTTGGATCATTCAAAAAACCCACCGGCGCCATCGGGCCCACACCGAGTAGCACCGATCTCAGAAATAGCGCCGGCGAACCATAGGGCATTTTTTAGCAGCCGCGAGAGCGCATCAGGCTTTATCAAACCCAGGGCTTGTTTTGCCTGCGGCCGCGCTAAGTCACGGCGGCCATACCCATCGGAACCACCCGGCGATGGTGCTTCGATCGAGGATCCTAAAGGTTCCATCCCCGACCGAAGCCCCTTCAAAGGCGATTCTCTTTCGAACCCACAGGAGAAAAGCGATGACGTCGACCAACCACCGATTAATGATCTTAACGGCTGTGGGGGTCTTGGCAATGCTGGTTGTGATCACGCCCCCGGAAACAGCCCAGGCGGAGCTTCGAATGTCCCAGGGCCAAACGATTTATGTCCCGGTGTACTCGCATATCTATAGCGGCGACAGGGAACGTCCCGTCTACCTGGCCGTCACGGTCAGTATTCGCAATACCGATCCTGACCAGTCGATTCGCGTTCTATCCGTGGATTACTTCGATTCCAAGGGTCGAAGGCTCCAGCGCTACCTGGACAATCCGATCACGCTGGCACCCATGGCCACCACCCGCTTTGTGGTCAAAGAGTCGGATAAAACCGGCGGCTCCGGTGCCAATTTCATTGTCCGCTGGCAATCCAGCGCACCCGTCAACCCGCCCCTGACCGAAAGCATCATGATCAGCACGGCCTCGCAGCTCGGGATTTCGTTTGTCTCCCGGGGTGTGCCCATCGACGAGGCGAAACCATAGGTCACGGGAGAAGCATTCCATGGACCCTCTCTGGATTTCGGGCGCCTTTCTTTTCGGGTTTGCCGTCCGTCAGGCAGGTTTGCCGCCCCTGGTGGGTTTTTTAGCGGCCGGCTTCGTGCTCAATGCCATGGGCATTGAAAGTGGCCCTCTGCTGGAAAACATCGCCGACATGGGGGTTACCCTGCTGCTTTTCAGCATTGGCCTCAAATTGCGCCTCAAAAGCCTTCTCCAGGCCGAGGTATGGGCTGGGGCCGGCATTCACATGCTGATCACGGTGTTCGTCCTCGGGGCCGCGGTTTACGGTCTGGCCGTCGTGGGGATGCCTTTTTTCCATCCCTTGGATTTCAAGGACGCCCTGGGGGTGGCGTTTGCACTCAGTTTTTCCAGCACTGTTTTTGCGGTCAAAGTGTTGGAGGAGCGGGCCGAGATGGCATCCTTCCACGGGCGGGTGGCCATCGGCATTCTGATCATTCAGGACCTGCTGGCCGTCATTTTCCTGACCGTTGCGGCCGCGAACCTGCCCTCGCCCTGGGCCTTGCTGGTGGTCCCGGCGCTTTTCCTGATGCGCCCCGTGCTCATGCAGCTGATGGACCGCAGTGGTCATGGCGAGTTGATGATTCTGTGTGGTTTTCTGATGGCCCTGGTGTTCGGCGCCGGACTTTTCGAGCTGGTGGGGCTCAAAGCCGACCTGGGCGCGCTCTTCCTGGGTATCCTGCTTTCCAGCCATGCCAAAGCGTCCGAGTTGGCCAAACACCTGCTGGGATTCAAGGATTTTTTTCTGATCGGTTTTTTTCTCAGTATCGGCCTTGCGGGAGTCCCTACCGCGGCAACCGTTGGCATTGCCTTGCTGGTGGTGGTTGCGGTGCCGTTTAAAACGGCGCTTTTCTATTTTATCCTGACCCGTTTCAAACTGCGGGCCCGTACGGCGATGCTGGCATCCCTGAGTCTTGCCAACTACAGCGAATTCGGATTGATCGTCGCGGCCATGGCCACGACCTACGGCTGGATGAGCACGGAATGGCTCATGATCATTGCCATCGCCCTTTCCATTTCCTTTGTGTTGGCGGCACCGTTGAACACTCATGCCGACCGGATTTACCAGCGCTTCCGGGACACCCTGAAGCGCTTTGAAACCAAGACCCGCCACCCCACCGATGCTCCGATCGATCCCGGGGAGGCGGAGATTGTCATTTTCGGAATGGGACGGCTGGGCACCTGCGCCTACGATGCCATGGTGGAGCACCACGGCGACGTGATCCTGGGCATCGATTTTGATGACCAGATCGTTCGGCAACATCAAGCCACCGGCCGCCATGTGGTGCTTGGCGATCCCACCGATCCGGACTTCTGGGCCCGCGCGCGAAACATGGTGCAGGTGCGCCTGGCCATGCTGGCCATGCCCAACCAGATCGCCAACACGGCGGCCGCCCGGCAATTGCGCGCCAAATCCTTTACCGGCATTCTGGCCGCCACCGCCCATTACGACGACGAACTTCCGGAACTGGAAGAGGCCGGCGTGGATGCGGCCTATCATTACTATGACGAAGCAGGCTTAGGGTTTGCCGAACATGCCAACGAACTGCTTGAAAAAAGGCTTCTCAAATCCCACCGGCCGTTGAAGTAACCGCTCGCCCGGCATTGCAGGACGAATGGATGCACCGCCATCCGCCCCGCGCCCCGGCATGGCAAACGATACGGGCGGCGGTTGGCAAAAGAGGCCGAGGAGTCCCTTGAAATGGCCCAAAAAGTTATTCTGGACATCGACAACGCCCTGACCATTCCGGCCCAGGATACCGATGATGCCCTGGCGTTGGCCCTGGCCCTGGTTTCTCCGGAACTGGAGGTCCTGGGCTGTACCACCTGCGCCGGCAACTGTCGAACGGCGCAGTCCACCCTGAATACGCTGCGCCTATTGGAGGCCGGTGGGATTCACGGTGTGCCGGTCGCCGAAGGGCACCCGACGGCGCTTTCCCGCGACCGGGAAGCCCATTTCGGCTACCTGGCGGCCAAAACAGACAGCCCGCAATGCCGCTACTGGGAAGGACTGCCGGAACCACCGGCCGTCGATCGGCCTCCCGAGGATCTGGCGGCGGCGGAATTTATCGTCCAGAGCGTCCGCAACCATCCCGGTGAGATCGTCTTTGTGGCCTTGGGGGCTTTGACCAATCTGGCCCTAGCCCTGCTGGATCATCCGGACCTGGCCGCTTCGATCAAGGGGCTTGTACACATGGGCGGCAGTTTCGCACCGGCCGACGGCCCGCCTTTCGTCTGGCAAACGCCGGATATTCCGGAAGATGTCTGGCGAACCACCCTGCGCTTCAATACGGTTTTCGATCCCGAGGCCGCTGCCGTGGTATTCAGGTCCGGCATTCCCCTCACCCTGGTCCCGGCCAATGTTACCAGCCTTGTTTTTCAGCGGCCGGGGCATCTGGAAGCGCTGGAGCGGGGAGGCACGCCCTGGCATCGTTTTCTGGCCACCTATGCACGGCCCTGGGTGGAATGGTCGATCCACGAACGGCACCTTCCCGGTGCCCACATGCACGACCCCCTGACCGTGGCCCTGGTCATCGATCCTTCCTTCTGCCATATCGAATCCATGGATTTGAGTGTGCCGGCCCTGCTCACCGGCAAGGGGCCCTGGCTGTCGCTCGATTCCGGCGGCATGCCGGTAAAAGCCGCCAGCCAGGTGGATGCACCCCGCTTCGAGAGCTGGCTGGCCGAACGCCTGGGCGGACCGGTCCTCGATCGTTATCACCATCCGCCCGCTCCGGCGGAATGACGATCAAGCCATCATCGCCCCGCGGAGCGCAGGCCGCGGCTCACGAGGCTAACGGACGGCAGGCCCGCGCATAGATGGACGTCACTTCGCCGATTCGATCCCCAAGGATGCTTTCCGGATCGTTGACCAGCCGCCCATCGCGAATTTTAGCGCCGGTTTCCGGCAGGTGCTCCCGGATGAGGGACACTGGGGGGGGATATTCTCGCAGGTTGGCGATTAATCGCTGCACGGCGGCCACGGCCTCGGGCCGGGACCAATAATAGCGTATGCGGTCCGAGTAAGCCTGCCGTCGCAAACGCACCAGGGCCGCTTCCGAACCCCCATAGTAGAAACGCCAGAATCTGGGGTCGGCCACCATCAGGCGATCCATGACCGCCGGTAAATTCGAGCAGAGCACGCCGGAGCGTCCGCCAAGGGTTTGCGTTTCAATGTCGGCCAGGGCAAACAGTGCCTCCCGCATGGCGTAGGTCAGCGCCGGACCGACCTTGAGAATCCCGCAGTGGTCGACCACCATGCGGGCCAGAGCGGCCGGATGCTGAAAATCCGTGCTGTGCGCTTCCAACACAAGCTGCTTTTCACGCCGGATGCTGGCAACCAGCGGCTGCATCCGTGCCCTATCGTAAGGCTGAATACGGGACGGCGAAAAGTCGGCGCCCGTGCACACGACGACGCCGAATACCCGCTGCCAGACATCCGGCAGGCCGGCGTCATCCAAGGCACGCCGGCAGGCCGCTAAAAAGCCCTCCAGATGTTGAACTTCGGTCACGGGGGCCGTGTTCGCGGCCCGGCCCCCGCCGCCCGGCGCGGGAACATCGGACCCGATCACATACCAGGGCGGAGGGCTGCCGACCGCCCGCGCCATATGCTCGGTGTGGCGGCAGAGTTCGGCGGTTCGCCGGCTGATCACTTCCAGGGGCAGCCCGCCGCCGTTGGGCCCCGAATCATCGTTGCAGGATACGGAGGTATCCAGGTGGATCTTGCGATAACCCGCGGCCACGCAAGCCCTGGCCAAGGCCGCGGCCTTGGCCAGGGCGCGTGAGGCATCCTCGTGGCGCCAGGGATAGGGTCCGACATGGTCCCCCCCCAGGATGACCCTGTCCGGGCACAGCCCGAGCGCGGCGGCCATTTGCAGCACCTGCCGGCGAAACTGCTCCGGGGTGAGCCCGGTGTAGCCATCGAACGGGTTCACCTGTCCGGCCGTTGATTCGATCAAGGCCGGCGTGCCGTCTTTATGCGCCTGTTGCAGGACTGCCCGGATCGCATACGGATGGGCCGAGCAGGCCCCATAGAGGGCCCGCGGCGTGCCTTGTTTCTGGCACCGTACGATTCCCGCCAGAATTGCGCCCACCTCGTCGTTACGCGATTGGAAGGCCATGGGCCGCACCTCAATCGAAAATTCCATCCCCGGGTCATTGTTTACGGGGTATCCCAGCTTGACACCCTGCGGGCTTTTTTCTAATATCGCGCAGTTTCTAACGCGCATCGCGTGCCTGAACATTTATGACACAACCAACCGAATCGACACCGCCGCCCAGACAAAACCGCCTATCAGGAAAACTGGCCGCCCTTCTTGTTTACGGTCGCCCGGTTCTGGTTTTCGGCGGCATGATCTGCGCTCTGGCGGTCATGTGGAAGCAGGACCCCCGTATCTACACCCTGGGGGTTAGCCTGCTGCTCCTGTCCATGACATTCGATCTCGTGGACGGCTGGTTTGCCGCCCGGTTCCGCCCCGACGCCCCCCTGGCCCATTTGGCCGACCGTTTGATGGACAAACTGGTCTATTCGATCATCTTTCCGGTGATTGCGGTGGGCATGATGTGGCACCTTCTGGTCATTACGCCGGACCACACCAAAGGTCAATTGCTGCATGCGGTTTTTGTCCTCCTGCTGTGTGTCACCATTCTGATACGGGATAATTTCGCGGCCTTCATGCGCGGGTTTGCCATCCGTCAGGGCACCGAGCCCGCCTTGAGCGAATACAACCGGCTGCGTACCATCGTGGCGGCCCCGGTCAGCGCCCTGCTCTACGCCTATGCCTTCTATATTCCCGAAGGACCGCCTTCCTGGCTCTATTTCAAAATCACCTGGCTGGCCAATTTTCCCCTGCAAGGACTCTTTTTCATTGAAATCGTCTTCATGATCATCAACTTCGGGTCGATCGCCGGTTATTGCCGCAAATACGGCACCCTCTGCCTGGATGAACTCTGCCTGGGGGATCCTGTTCTGCGGCGCCGCATCCTGGCCTTTTTCCCCAACGCCCTCACGGTCATGAACGCTATGATGGGTTTGATCGCCGTCTTTTTTGCCTACCAGGGGCGGATTCGGGAATCTTACCTGATGATCATCGGGGCAGCGACCTTCGATAAGCTCGACGGGGCCGTGGCACGACGCCTGGGGCTCACCGAACCGCTGCCGGAAGAAGTTGGTCAGCGCAAAATCAACCTGGGCAACCTCATGGACGATTTTGCCGATGCGGTGAGCTTTTGCATCGTACCGGGCTGGATTTTCTACATTTGTCTGCGGGAAATCACTCCCGATGCGTTCACCCATCTGCCGGTGGGCCTGATCGCCCTGCTCTATGTCTGCCTGGGGTTGGTCCGTCTGATCTACTTCACGCTCGACAAGACGCCCATTCCAGGCTTCTTCAAAGGGCTGCCCACCCCTGCCGGAGCGATGATCGTGCTGGCCCCCTTGATCACCTTCAGCCAGGCCGTCAACGATGCCTCCCCCTGGGTGTCCTTTTGGGGCCTTTTTTCCTTCGCCTTGATG
>JASFFM010000233.1:0-7153 GCA_050124295.1 Desulfobacterales bacterium
CCTTGAAATTATTGATCCAGCTATTGACCAAAAGACGCCGCGAGCCAGTCGAGATTTTAGATCTGAATCTTCAATCCTTTTTAGAAATTGACAGAAGGCCGCCGGACTAAAAGCATAAGCAATTTCTTTAAATCTGACTGATCTCATCAATGCTTGAGGGCCCCCACAATTCTTTCACTTGCTTTACCGTCTCCATATGGATTAAGGGACCGTGCCATTTCATTATAGACATTGGTATCTTCAAGGAGCATTGTAACGGTATCAACTATCGATCTATGATCTGTTCCTACCAATTTCACTGTACCGGTATCGATTGCCTCAGGCCTCTCAGTAATATCCCTCGTAACCAGGACGGGCTTACCGAAGCTAGGTGCTTCCTCCTGGACACCACCAGAGTCTGTAATTATCAATTCTGATTGGTACATCAAATATACAAAAGGTAAATACTCGATCGGGTCAATTAAGTAGATATTATTGCAGCTACCCAACATGCGATACACAGGTTCTTGAACATTCGGGTTTAAGTGTACCGGATATATGATATCAACGTTAGGATGCTTGCTTGCTATTGTTATTAAAGCTTGGCAAATATTTTCAAATCCTTTCCCAAAATTTTCGCGGCGATGCCCCGTAACGAGAATGAGCCTCCGGTTTCCGTCAGGTTGACAGTTATTCTTAAGGACGGATGAGAGATTAGGATAAGCTGCGACCAAATTTGATATGATTCTTTTTTGAAGGTTCTCGGTTTCAATTTTCTTAATAATTAATAAAACCGCATCGATGACAGTATTTCCCGTAACATGAATATTTGAATCAGAAACCCCCTCCAAAAGTAAATTTTTTTTTGCTCTCTCGGTAGGGGCGAAGTGTATGTCGGTAACTGCACCTGCTACCTTGCGGTTAATCTCCTCAGGAAAAGGCGCATACTTCTGAAAAGTTCGAAGACCTGCTTCAACATGCCCTATTTTTACTTTTTGGTAATATGCGGCTAAAGATGCTGCCATGGTCGTCGTTGTGTCGCCATGGACTAACACAAGGTCTGGTTCAACTTCTTTTAGAATCGGTTTGATACTAAGAAGGATATGGCATGTTAGATCATGGAGATCCTGTTCGGGTTGCATGATGTCTAAATCATAGTCTGGTTTTATTCCAAACAACTCAAGAACCTGATCTAACATTTCACGGTGCTGTGCTGTGACGCAAACAACACTATTGAACGCATCTGGATATTTTTCGAGTTCTTTGATAACTGGCGCCATTTTGATGGCTTCGGGCCGCGTGCCAAATATTGAGAGGATTTTTTTCATTTATTTACGGACATATAACCAAGAATCAAGCCGATACTATTTGTCGTTTTATTTCTATTTATTACTTTGGACGGTGGCTTTTCGCGTTTTTTTATAACACCGGCATAGTATAGGGCTCCCTGAGATCAGCCTTCGTTTGGGTTATAGGCCCGTTTATTTATAGCAGAGTGGCAGGTGGAGGGGAGCGAGTGGGGCCGCACATGAAATCATGCGTTTCTGCAATCTCTCCTTACGTTCCTTTTTTAGGAAGATCGATGATGTTTCCCGGCCCTTTTTGGCGACCTTGGGCGGGTTTAATCTTGCGGAGCAAATTAGGTGAAACATTCCATTTCTGCCCAGATTCGGTAATGACCGTGACCGTTTTCTTGTTGTACTTCACCAATGTGCCCAATTGCCTGCTGCGTCCGGCCGGCTTGAAGCTTACCTGATCGCCGGGAGCAAACCGCATCATTTCCTTGTTCGTGTGCATGGCATCCAGGAACTTCAGGCGTTCCACGATCTTGTGATTCAATGCCACCAGTTCGTCGTAACTCAGGGCGGTGATGTCAATTGTCATTATGCACACCTCGTGGAAGGTCAGGACCCTGAACGGCCGTTGCCTGCTGACGATCCGGAAAAAGCAGCTGTTGAGCTGATAAGCCATTAACCAAAGCTGGTGGCCTGATTAGCTGTTAAGTTACAGAGGAAAATCTTCCAGAAGTTTGACGGCCTCGTTCAAGTCACTGATCACGATTGCGGAAGACGACTGGATGCCAACAAGAACAGGCGCTAAGCTGCTAAGCTGCTAGCTTCAAACCAAACCATCCAACAAATCCAATGTGTCTTCCAGGTTTGAAAACTCAAGACGATATGACGGCAGAGCAGCCAGCCTCAATATTGCTGCGATATCCGATGAAACGAGGGGCCGCGATGATGAACCGGTTGCCACCAAGCGCTCGAGCGATGCCAGGGGCGGCAGTCGGGTTGAATTTGTCGATGTGTCGGTACTGTAGCGGGGAAACACGAGAGCCTTGATGGGCATGGCACCGTTCCGCAAGGTATTGTGGGGTGCCAGGTAGCGCACCCCGATGCCGTCGATGCGGTTGTGGCGTGGGCGTTTTTGTATATCCGGCCAGAAGGGCGCCAGGGCGTCCATGGATTTGTCTTTCAGGCCGATGGGCAGGGCCAAAGGCTCAACACGCAGGCGCAAGGGATCCACCACGGCCAGTTCATCACTGAAGTAAGTCCAACCGGCGGCACACAGGGCGGCCGACAGGGTGGATTTACCTGCGCCGGACGGTGCCGGCAGGAGCAGGGCCTGGTCGTCCCTGGCCACCACCGCCCCGTGAAACAGGAGGCGCTGGTTTAGATTGGCCATGCTGTCGGCAAAGATTCGATAAATCAGGTAGGGAACCACCTCGTCGGGGGCCAGCCCGGCTTCCACAGCGCGACCGTCCTGGTAGAGGTAAAAAGGCCTCTCCCTCTCGCGGCCTTTTTTCAGCAGTGCCAGCTCGGTGGCCGCATACGTGTCATCCGCTCCTGCCAGATGGTTGAAAAGATCCTGCCAGATTTTTGCCAGGGCGTCGTCATCGATGCTGACGGCAAAAGAATGGCCTGCCAGCGAGAAAATCATGCGGGGCAGGCCGGAGATGTCATCCTCCAGTCGTTTTTCAACCACAAGCGGTTCGAGGGGTGTGCCGATCTTCTGCTGGTGTGCTTTTCTTGGGGCCTTGTTCTTGAGCAGGCCCCATTGATCAAACCGGGTGATCAGCGCATCGACATCCTGGTTGGCGGTGGCCTGATCGATCCCGAAGCGCGCCCCGTAGTCCCGGGCCAATGCATCGGCGTCCACGCGCCCGTCCATCAGACACCACAGGGTGGCGGCCGTGATGTTCAGCACCCACAGGCGATGGCTGCCCGTGCGGTGCAGCACGCCTCCGTCGGCAAAAGGGTGGAAAGCAATTTCTTTATCAGGATGAAGACTCAATGAAGATGAATCGGGTTGCGGGGTTTTCATAACGGGTGGTGTAAAAAGGTCTCTTAAATTCGATTGGCGCACGGCGGGTTCGACAAGGTGCCACTTGTGCACTTTTTCCTGTCAGGAGCGGACGAGGAGAGGTGACGGCAATTTATGCCTCAACCATCAGGGGCATGGGCAAGGTAGTGGTATGGGACGCGCGGGCACAGACCGCAGATCTTCGCGGCGTTCATTGTCGACCGTTTCTTCCTGGTGATGATTTTTGTTCTGGGCTCACCGCGGGTCTAATCGAGGCAGATTGTTCCGCAAGTCTCCAGGCAACGTTTCTTGCAAAAATTTTTAGGCTTGCTGCACATCTTTTTGATACCACCGGTGCAACTGGGGGCGGCATTGGCCTCCTCCACCAACAGGGCCGTAATCAGGGGGGTGGCATAGACGGCATAGACGCTCTTGCGCAGGAAATCACGGCGTCTGGTGTCGGCCAGTTTATCGACTTCGTTGTTCTTCGATACCAAGGACTGCCTCGCGGGTTAGGGAACACAAATGGTGCCGCAGACGCGTATGCATATTCGTCGGCAGAAATTCCGGGGTTGGTCGCAGAATCGTTTGATGCCACCGGTGCAACTGGGGGCGGCATTGGCCTCCTCCACCAACAGGGCGGTAATCAGAGGGGTAGCGTAAGCGGCGTACATGCTCTTGCGCAAAAAGCTCCGCCTTTCTTCATCCACGTCCGGTGTGGCCTGAAGCTCCGGATTTTTGGGATGTTCCGTCACCGATTACCTCTCGATCGCAATCAGGCCTCATCCGTCAATGCCGCGGATAACTCCTAATTATGCATACTTATACAGAATTATATCTTATCGTGCAATCGTTAAATTCCGTCTAAGGGTGATTGGGCCAGGAATTTAAACTGCTGAATAAATCTGTTGGTATAGGGCTGCATTATAGCAAATTGGCTGCTTTGTTTGAAGGGGGAAGTAATCTGATTCTGAGGATTATCTCACCGAATAGCAAACAGCGAATTCTTTTGACTTCGGGTTTTGCTTTTCTTGTCAGACTAGCGATCTTCCGGCTCGTCCGTCTTGCGGCGTATTCGGCCCACGAGCGAACGGACAATGTGGAGGGTCCTCGTGACAAGCTGGCTTGTGAAACAGTTTAGGCGGGCCGGGATGGACGTCAGGCTGTCGCCGTAACAGACGTTGCGCCAGACCCAGGCCGGCAGGAAAAGGCGGTCATAAATCAAGGAAACCGTGCGCCAGCATATAGGCCGCATGGCTTTCCATCGGTCGGCGTTCTCCAGGGCGGCCGGGCTGTCGCGCAGCAGCCGGGCCCGGTGCCAGCTGGTTTCGGTGATGTCCCGGGTCTTGACGACACTGCGCATGAGCAGGCGGGCCATCAGGACATAGACACCCACGGTTGTGATCAAGCCGTGGCGGCGAATGACCGACCAGAACCGTTCCAGTGCGATGTCTTCGGCATAGCGGGCGGCCAAGGCGGCAAATTCTGCCAGATCGGAGAGGCGCACACGGCCTTGCTGAAATTCCCGGTGGGGCAGGGTGGCGTGCAGGGCGTTGTGCAGCAAGCGATGATCCGGAGACAACCAGGCTACGGCCCGGTCCCGGAGGGTGCCCACCACGGCGGCGGTCGTGGCGTCTTCAACGGTCAGGATGCGGCCGGTCTGGCCGTAGGCCACGTTATAGTGCAGCTCCACGGCACTTTTCTTCCTGAGGTGCAGCAGCGTGGCGATGTGGCCGTGGCGGGCACTGGCCGGCCAGACGTCCAGGTGCCGCCGGTCTTGGGGGTCGTCCACGTAGCCTTTCATCATGAGCAGACGCTCGGCTTCCCGGACCTGGGCTTTGGGAACCAGCAGGTCCAGATCGGCCATCAACCGGGCCCCGTTGTCAGCGTAAAGTTGGTCCGCAAAGGTGGCCGCCCCTTTTAGCAAGATCACTGGAATGCCGGCCGTATTGAACAGGGTCAGAATAGCGACCAGTTCATCCCGCAGCATGCGGTTGCGCTCGTTGTTGGCGGCGTGCAACTGGGCGAGGTAAGCCGTCAGGTCGTCGGGCAGGCGACCCAGCAGGTCGTGTTCTTGCAGGCGCGCATACCACAGGGGCGTGGCCTGCTGGCGATTGGCCTCGGCCAGCAGGATCTCCCAGCGAATTCCCGGCCGGGCCAAATCGCGGGCCAGTTCGTCCCGCTGGATGTCGGTCAGGGAGGGCGCCAGGCAGCGCCCCACCAGCACATAGGCGGTGTCGGGGAGAGAGGGCATGGCTGGATTAGGTCACGCGCGACAGAGCATGCATGAAGATGGCCTGTGGCCTGCTTGCAGAACCCACGTCGAGATCAACCGGTTGCTGGAGAGGATGAGCCGCCTTTTAGGGTTGGTTTTTGGCGGCGGAAGGTCTCGGAAATGGGACGCGGCGGTTGGCAGGGACGGCTCCGCCGCCTGCCTTACATGCTAGATTAAGACGTTAGCATCTGTTATCATTACTTAAATTTTAGTGATCAGCAAGTTGTGGTAACGACTTTCGCCCCCGACCGCCGTATGGGCACAGACCAGGCGGTTCTCCGAAAGAACCAAGAGCCCTCTCGGCCGGCGGTGGGTCGCAAAATGTGTCGGGAATGAATGGTTGGAAAATAGCCAATCCAGGAGTGTGTCAATCTGCCATCCAATCACGGCCGGGGGACCTGAATGGTCTCCGGCCGCCTTGTCATAACCACCTAACCCCTTGCTGCCATTGGGATTTATCTATATGCGGGTTGGCCTTAAAAAGCAACCCCAAAATGGGCCAAGGCGGGCTTCGGCCGCCTGTTGCGTGCGCGGGGGGTGATTCTTGCGAGCAAGCGCAGGGCTGGTGAAATCGACCTTTACGTCGGCTCCCGAGGCCGTTGATGAGGCAACCAGGTGTAGCCTTGCGGCAATGGACATGGCCTGGATATTTCACAATCGGCTGGGTTGAAGCCCAGGGCCCAGGAAAACGGGCGCGAACAGCAGCGGTTCCCAAGAAACGACTTTCTCTGAGCGCTGTTGGCTTGGGTGAACCGGGTGGTGAGCGAGAGAGAAGCCCCCGTGCGGTCAGTGGGGGAGAAATTCGGCACGGCGATTCCGGGACCAGGCGGGTTCCCCCCGCCCTGGTGCTTCGGGGCGGGTCTTGCCCCGGCTGACGATCTGAATCCGCCCCGGGGCGATGCCTTCTTTTATCAGGAAGGCGCGGGCGGCCTCGGACCGGCGGGCGCCCAGTTCAAAATTATAGGCCGCACTGCCGCGCTCGTCGCAGTGACCTTCGACCAGAACCGTGGCTTCGGGGTGTTCCTGCAACCAGCGGACTTTGCGCCGCAGGGCATGCTGGCCGATCGGCAGAAGCACACTGCTATTGAATTCGAAATGGACGTTTTCATAGCGGAACACCAGGCGGTTTAGATAGTGATAGGCCGGCTGGGTGTAAATCCCTTCCGGGACGGCTTCCATTTCCTGCGTACGCTCGTTCGAGCTGACCGTGCTTGGAGAGGGAGCGCCGGCCGATGCCGGCCGGGGGGGCATCAGGCACAGGGCCATCACCAGGAGCGACGGGGTGAGCAATCGCGCGCATGCGCGCTTCATGGAGATTTCCTCTCTTGGATCGATGCGAAGACCGTTGATCCGGAATGATTCAATTTTCCTACTGCCTGCACCTTACCAAGAACGCTGGCCGCATTCAAGGCAGGAGGCTTTTTTAATGCCGGCGCCACTGGCGCTTTCGCCCTTTGTTTTTCCAGATGGCGGGCGACGAAGATTCCATTCCCCGCTAACAGCACCCGGCATTATTAGCGCATGGACCTTGCGTGCGTCGCCCCAGAATCACCTCAAGTTTCCGATCGAATCACCGATGTAACCTCCAGGGCAGCA
>JASFFM010000234.1:0-7152 GCA_050124295.1 Desulfobacterales bacterium
TAACCGGCGTCTGGCAAGGGCCCTGTGTCCTCATGTGCATCCGCCCCGGATAAACGGAAGCCATCCATGAATCCTGCCGTCCCAATTGCGAAACTCACTTCCCGGGCAATGTCGCTGGGTGCCTCCCTCGTCGGTGCGGCGCCTGTCGCGGCGCTCCTGGATTCCCCCACCCATCGGCTTTATCCGGTAGATCGACGGATACGTGAGGCCGGCGCCGTGGTTGTCCTTGCCCTGAATCATACCCCTAACCGGCCGGAAATGGATTGGTGGGATCAGCGCAAGGGCAGGACCACCGGCAATCGTCTGCTGATCAATATCAACCGGAAGCTGTCCGAATGGATCAAAACAACGTATGCCGTCAACGCTTGCGAACTCCCCTATGATGCCCTTCGGAAGGGAATTTTCCTCAAGGATGCCGCCGTTTTGGCCGGATTGGGGGTGCTGGGTAAAAACAATCTCCTGATCACACCCCAATATGGTCCCAGGGTTCGCTTGAGGGCGCTTTTGCTGGAAGCCCCCTTGCAAAGTACGGGGCCCCTTGACGGTTTCGCACCCTGCGAAGGGTGCGACGGCCCCTGCGTGCAGGCCTGCCCAAGGCAAGCTTTTCAAGGTGGATTCTATCAGCGCCAACGCTGCCTGCAACAGATGAAAAAGGACGAGGCCGACACATTCATTTGGCCAACGCCGGTTGGAAGGACGGCCAGATTCAGGATTGCCTATTGCCGTCGTTGTGAGCTCTCTTGCCCGGTCGGGCGATGACGCCGATCACAGCGGCTGTTCCCCGTAAATGTAAATATCCCTTTGGGTTGAATTACCCGTATAGGCGGACACGCGGGACAGATCCACACCCCATTGAACCGGCGCGCCCCGTCTGAACCGAAGCCCGCTGTCCATGATAAAACCCAATCCCCTGGACCAGTCAGGGTCGTGTTCAAACGAAAAACCGCCGCAGGCCATTAGGCCCAATTCTCTGGAATAGGGCAGGACGAGGATCTGGAGCGGGCCGTGCTTAATCCTCAAAGAAATGCCTTCTCCCTGTAGCAGATCGAGGATGGCTTTTCCCGCGAGGGGCTCCGGGTAGATCAGAAAAATCGTGTCGATGGCGCGTACCGGCAGACAATGCAGCAAGTCCGTTTCAGCCCTAAGAATGACGAGATTGGCAGGCATATCCATCTGGGCCGGCAGTCGCCTTTCGCGCCATGCCCGGGCAACCTGCCCATAGCCGGAACCGATAGAAGATTGATGGAGCCCGTCGTAAAGGTCGGTGGCGATGACGCCGATAGCGGGGTTCTTGTGGGCAATCTGTCGGGCCGCCTCCGCATTGCCGCAACCAATCTCCAGCAGCACCTGCGGCATGCCTAAAATAACGTTCAACTTCTCAATATCGTCGGTGCCGTTCTCCCGATCGAGGAGGTAGCGCAGCCGGTCGGATAGATCGGGAGGCACCATTCCCCTGCGGTCACCGGCACCCAATGCTTGCGGGCTTGAATCCAATAAATCAGCCATTGCTGGGAGGATGCCCGCAGGTGCTGGGCAATGTCGATCGTCTTGGCGGGATTGTGAGGTGCCGGATCGACCGGCATGTGGCGCGGTGGTGCCGCAACGGTTCCGGGTGGTGAGGGCGGCCTTGAAGGGGTGCCTTATGCGGTGCCAGGCCTTAAGGCCAATCATAGAGACCCAATTCCCCAATTCGGTAACGCTCCTGGTAAGAGATCCGATACCCGTTGCGTCACTCAGCAAGCGCATTCACAGCGGCAGAGGAAGGTAGCGTCTCGGTTGTGCAGGAACTAAAGACAGGAAGGCCTCTATTTGTCAATTGAATTTAATTGTAGGAGCACCCTTTCTTTTAAAACACGTGCCGGTGCCTTTTTAAAATTTCGGATCTTTCACCCAAATTAAGTCTGCTGTAGGCATACGATTCCGCCGTTTGCTTATCTTCGCATCTGGCGGCTTGGTGCATAAACCAGCAGTTAGAGAGAGGGAGGGGGTCAGGTCTCAACTTTTGACAGATACTTCTTTCCTACGCTCATAATGAAGGGATTCAAACTGGCTATTGGCTGTCAAAGGTTGAGACCTGACCCCCTCCCTCAAATATTTGGATTCATGATTTGCGGCATACTTATGCCACCCTGTGAATTTCCAAGCGTGATCATATCGCCGATGTATCAAACCAACCAAAGCATTATTCCGTTTTACTGACGGTGGATGTTTATTTCGACTGGAAACTTGGTGGGAAATAATCCGAAGTGGATGCCCTGGATGACATACACCTTTCTGCATTTCACCCGCACCAAGGCCGGACCAAAGTAAAAAGGGGTTAGCCACTGCTGGCTAACCCCTTGATATCGTGGCGGGAGCGACGAGACTCGAACTCGCGACCTCCGGCGTGACAGGCCGGCGTTCTAACCAAACTGAACTACGCCCCCGAATTTGGAGACTCCGGATATAAGATGTTTCCGGATCAGGGTCAACAGAAAAGTGGTGGGCGGAACAGGGCTTGAACCTGTGACCCTCGGCTTGTAAGGCCGATGCTCTCCCAACTGAGCTACCCGCCCGGCATCAAGACGGCTCTTGATACTTGATCCATATGGCCGTGTCAAGCGTAAAGGCTGCCCACCCGCGGCCCCAGCAGCGGATGTTGGAGGCCCGCCTGGCTATCAGTTCAAGGGGGGAACCGTACGGGCCTTATCATCACTTTTCTCGATCTCGAAAGGTAGATCCATTTCTTTGAACAGGCGATCGCCATCGTCCAGAATAAGGGCATGACCGAGAACTTCGTCCATGTGCTCCACCGGAATGATGGTCATGCTGCGGGAGACCAATTTGGGAATGTCTCTGAGGTCCTTCTCGTTCTCTTTGGGAATCAGAACCGTTTTGATTCCGCCGCGATGGGCCGCAATAATTTTTTCTTTCAGACCGCCGATCGGCAGAACCCGTCCCCGCAGGGTGATTTCGCCGGTCATGGCAATATCCCGGTGCACGGGATGCCTGGTCAAGGCCGAGACGATGGAGGTGCACATGGCAATACCGGCCGAAGGGCCGTCTTTGGGAATCGCACCTTCAGGAATGTGAATGTGCAAATCGAGCTTTTTGTAGAATTTATCGTCGATCATCAGGTTGTCGGCCCGCGAGCGCACATAGCTCACCGCCGCCTGGGCGGACTCCTTCATCACATCACCCAGCTTGCCGGTCACGGCTACATTACCCTTGCCCGGCATGGTCAGCGTTTCCACAATCAGGAGTTCGCCGCCGACCTGGGTCCAGGCCAGACCCGTGACCATGCCGATCTGGTCCTTTTCCTCGATCTGGTCCTGTTTGAAACGTGCCGGTCCGAGGTGCTTGGCAATCGACTGGGCGGAAATGTGGTAGACGCCCTTGCCCTCCTTCTTGACCACCTGCCGGGCGATCTTTCGGCAGATGGAGGCGATTTCACGTTCGAGATTGCGGACTCCGGCCTCCCGGGTGTATCGGCGGATGATGGTCAGGATAGCGTTTTTCGAGAATCTGACATCCCGGCCCTCCAGACCGTTGGCCGTAATCTGCTTGGCCACCAGAAAACCCTTGGCGATATTGTATTTCTCGTGCTCGGTATAGCCCGGCAGGCGAATGATTTCCATGCGGTCCTGCAGGGGCAGCGGGATGTCGGGCAGGGTATTGGCCGTGGTGATAAACAGTATATCCGAAAGGTCGTAATCCACATCCAGGTAGTGGTCGTTGAAGCTGTAATTCTGCTCCGGATCGAGCACTTCCAGCAGGGCGGCCGAGGGATCTCCCCGGAAATCCATACTCATCTTGTCCACCTCGTCCAGGCAGAAGACCGGATTATTGACCCCAACCTTTTTCAGGGACTGCATGATTTTGCCCGGCATGGCCCCGATATAGGTCCGCCGATGACCACGAATCTCGGCTTCGTCCCGCACTCCGCCCAGGGACAGGCGGACATACTCCCGCCCGGTGGCACGTGCTACGGATTTAGCCAGCGATGTCTTGCCGACCCCGGGGGGGCCGACCAGGCAGAGAATCGGGCCCTTTACCTTGCGGGTCAGCGTCTGAACCGCCAGATACTCGATGATGCGCTCCTTGGGTTTTTTCAGACCGTAATGATCTTCATCGAGGATGCGCTCCGCCGCCGCTAGATCCTGGTTGATCTCGCTGACCTCGAGCCATGGCAAACTGATCAACCAGTCGATATAGTTGCGCACCACGGTGGCCTCGGCCGACATGGGCGTCATCATCTTGAGTTTACGAAATTCCTGTTTGACTTTCTCGGTGGCCTCCTCCGACATTTCCTTGGCTTTTATCCGCTTTTCCAGCTCTTCCAGCTCCTCGCTGGGGTCCTCTTCGGCCCCCATTTCCTTCTTGATGGCGCGCATCTGTTCATTCAGATAGTAGTTACGCTGGGTCTTTTCCATCTGCTCCTTGACCCGGCCTTTGATGCGCTGGTCCATCCGCATGACCTCGATTTCCATCTTGATCAGGCTGACCAAATCCGATACACGCTCCGCCGGCGATATCGTATCCAGGAGACGCTGTTTGTCATCGACCTTGAAGGCGAAATGGGCGGCAACCGTATCCGCCAATTTGGACGGCGACCGGATCTCGCTCACGCTCTCGGTCAATTCCTTGGAGATGCTCTTGTTCAATTTGGCGTATTTGTTGAAGTTTTCCAAAACCGAGCGGCACAGGGCCTTGGCCTCGATCGGGTCCACCTCCAGCTCCGGCATGGGCGCCAGTTCGACATTGAAATAATCGTCCATCTCCAGAAACTTTATTATCCGGGCCCTGCTTTCGCCTTCCACCAGCGCCTTGACCGTGCCGTCCGGAAGTTTCAGAAGTTGCAGCACCTTGCCGATGGTGCCCACCCGGTTGATATCCGCTTCCTCGGGCGTATCCACGCCGGCCCGCTTCTGGGTGGACAGAAAAACCCGTTTGTCGCGCCCCATGGCATTGGCCAGGGCATTGACGGACTTGGTGCGGCCCACGAAGAGGGGCGCCACCATATGCGGAAATACGACAATATCCCGCAGGGGCAGCAGCGGGAGTTGTAGGGCCTGGTTATCGGGATCCTCTTTAAAAATATTGGGAATATTGACCATAATAGTTCACTTCCTGATGGGATTAACTGTCTTTGCCGTCTAAGGGCCAGACCGTCCGGCAATCTATTCGCGCGGGCATGGCCGACCTATGTTTTAACCTAAGGTAATCGGAATTCGCACCCATTTCAAGACCGGGAGCCAACCGCACCTCATATCGTCTGCGGTGTCCGCCCGTCAGATATACAAAAGCAGGCCCCCAATCGCATCCTGAGAAAGGTCTGGGGCTTGGCGTTGCCCGACGTCGGGCGGCCAGACCCCACAAAAATCGGCCCACGGGGCGCCGCATACAAGGCACCGCCAGGGGCCGACTTGGGATTTCCAATCAACGTGTTCGGGGGATCAGGCCTGTTTCTTGGTTTTGGTCTGGTCGAAGAGCAAAATGGGGTCTTCTTTGTTCAGGACCACATCTTCGCTAATGACACATTCCTTGACGTTATCCACGGAAGGCAGCTCGTACATGATTTCCAAGAGCGTTTTTTCCAGGATCGCCCGCAGACCACGGGCACCAGACTTGCGCTTCACGGCCTCTTTGGCGATAGCGGCCAGGGCACTGTCGGTAAACCGCAGATTGACGCCCTCAATTTCAAACAGTTTCCGGTATTGCTTGACCAAGGCATTTTTAGGTTCGTTCAAGATCCGGACCAGTGACGACTCGTTCAATTCGCCCAGGGTCGCAATCACCGGCAAACGGCCCAAAAATTCCGGAATCAAACCGAATTTGATCAAATCTTCAGGCTGAACACCCATCAGAATCTCACCGACGCTTTTGTCGGAGGGCTTGACAATTTCGGCCCCAAAGCCCATGACCTTGGACCCGTGCCGTCGCTGGATAATTTTTTCCAGGCCATTGAAAGTGCCCCCGCAAATGAAAAGGATGTTGGAGGTATCGACTTTCACAAAGTCCTGCTGGGGGTGCTTGCGGCCGCCCTTAGGGGGCACGCTGGCCGTGGTGCCCTCGATGATTTTGAGAAGGGCCTGTTGGACGCCCTCACCGGACACATCCCGGGTGATTGAGGGGTTGTCGCCCTTGCTGGCGATCTTGTCGATCTCATCAATGTAAACAATCCCCTTTTTGGCCCGCTCGACATCATAATCGGCATTCTGCAACAGCGCCAAAATAATATTTTCCACATCCTCCCCGACATATCCGGCTTCAGTCAAGCTGGTTGCATCGGCAATCGTGAAGGGTACATTGAGAAAGCGCGCCAGAGTTTGGGCCAGCAGGGTTTTGCCGCATCCCGTGGGACCAATCAAAAGAATGTTGCTTTTTTGAAGCTCCACATCGCCCGCATGGACGGTCGAGTTCAAGCGTTTGTAATGATTGTAAACAGCCACGGCCAGAATTTTCTTGGCCGACTCCTGTTCGATGACGTAATCGTCCAGCAACGCTTTGGTCTCTTTGGGCGCCAGCAGATTTTCAAGCGCATCGGCGTCTTTTTCGCTTTCTTCCTCGATGATTTCGCTGCAAAGCTGGATACATTCGTCGCAGATGTAGACTGCCGGACCAGCAATCAGCTTGTTGACTTCCTTCTGACTTTTGCCGCAAAACGAACAAAACAGGTTGTCGTTGTCGTCATCTTTATGCGTCATCTTTTTTCTCCGTGGCGGCACCATCCTCTATTTCGTCACGCCGAGCAATCACGTGATCGACGATGCCGTAGGCCAGGGCCTCATCGCCGGACATAAAATAATCACGATCCGTGTCCGTCTGCAACTGGTCGACCGGTTTGCCCGTATGGGCCGCCAAGATGCGGTTGAGCTCCTCCCGCATTCGCAGCATTTCACGGGCGTGGATTTCGACATCCGAGGCCTGTCCCTGAAAGCCCCCCATGGGCTGATGTATCATGATGCGCGAGTTGGGCAGGGCATAGCGCTTGCCGGCCTTGCCGGCGGCAAGCAGGACCGCCCCCATACTGGCCGCCTGCCCGATACAGACCGTCGCGATATCAGGTTTTACATACTGCATGGTATCATATACGGCAAGCCCCGATGTCACAACCCCTCCGGGCGAATTGATGTAAAAATTAATGTCCTTTTCGGGATCGTCCGACTCCAG
>JASFFM010000235.1:0-7148 GCA_050124295.1 Desulfobacterales bacterium
GCCGCCAACCACATGATCAATATCGACCGCAACGGCAATTTTGTTCCCGTTGCGACCAACCAAAGAATCGATTTGGGGGCCGGAGAGGACCAGCGTGACCGGGACCTGCAGCAGGCTTACAAGAGTGATAAAGAAGATGCCCTTTTAAAGGCCTCCGGTTTGAAGGCCTACTGGGACGCCCTTGAAATTGCGATGCGCGCGCATGCCGACCAGCACGATGGCCGACTCAGGATTTTGCTCTATCTGCACGGGGGATTGAACACCGAACGCCACAGTATCTTGCGCGCGCGGGACCATTACGGCCGCATCCTCTGCGAAACCGATATGTATCCTATCTTCGTCAACTGGCGCTCCGGGCCGGTGGATGCCTACATGCGCCATCTGACCCGCATCCGCCAGGGCCGGAAATCCAACACAGCCCTGTGGACCTCTCCGATTTATCTGCTCTCCGATCTTCTGGGGTCTGTGGCCTATGCGCCCAGATCATGGCTCGACCAGGGTAAACATTCCTGGGACAGCACGATTCAACGCGAACCGGACCGCTGGGCCGCCTACCTGAAAAGCCCTTACCAGATTCAGCATGCCGAAGACGCCGAAGACTACAGTGACACCGGTCGCGGCGCCTTGTGGCTGGCCACGAGCCCGGTAAAAATGGTTACCACGCCGTTTACCTATACGCTTGCCAAGCCGGCCTGGGACATCATGCGGCGACGCACCAAGACGATGTTCGTCAAACCCGACGAGTTTCACAATTTTCCAATCCGCCTGGACCGCGAGCATCCCGGGACAGGCGCCCTGACCCTCTTTCTGGGTCAATTGAGCCAATTCCAGCGGGATCCGAACCTGCAGGTCGAAATCATTCTTTTCGGCCACAGCATGGGCGCCATCGTTTGTAACGAAGTGGTGCGTGCTTTCCCGGAACTCAATATCACGACCATTGTCCACATGGCGTCGGCCGATTCCATTTATAACCTTCTGGGCAAGACGGTCCCTTTCCTTGAAACCCACCCCGCGACACACTTTTATGCGCTGTTTCTGGCCCCCAAAAACGAGGATCGGGAAACATCCGCCTGGGGGCTGACCCCCAGCGGCAGCCTGCTCACCTGGATCGACAACAGCTTTTCGACCCCGGCCACGCTTCCGGATCGACGGGCAGGACGCTGGAGCAATATGCGCCGTGCCCTTCACCTGATTCCGCAACCGGTCTTAGACCGCATGCATTTCAAGATCTTCGGGTTGGGTACCGGGCCGCAGACCCACGGGGCCTTCGATGATTTTCCTTACTGGCAAAGGGCCTTTTATGGGCCCTAACCCCGATATTGCAGGCGTTTGAGGCCTCCATGGACAAGGTATTCCGAAGCGCCGCCGTAGGCGTGCGACCGCACGCGCCCGATCACGCCGCAAAGGGATGCCCCAGGCTTGCCCACCGGGTGAAAAGGGTATGCGCGGCATTCTGCAATGTGCCGCTCACCAAGGGTTCCTGGACACATTGGCTGCAACCTTCCTTCAGGC
Source organism: Desulfobacterales bacterium (assembly GCA_050124295.1). Lineage (GTDB taxonomy): Bacteria > Desulfobacterota > Desulfobacteria > Desulfobacterales > UBA5852 > JABZFP01. The sequence goes on from JASFFM010000235.1 coordinate 1,513, forward strand.
AAAAAACCAATGCATGCAAGCAAATGGGCCTAAGTATTTGATGACGTGTTCGGGTTGGTGCTCGGAAACCATTTCGGTCGGTGGATTGATGCGGCAGGCAACTGGAAGAGAATGATTGACGCCTATCGGTCACGCACCTTTATCGCGCGTAATCGATGGCCGAACTCAAATCCGCACCACACCTCTTTCCCGATCGGCAGCCGTTTCGGATCGGCGAGGCGGGGACCCTTGGCCAAGGGCCGATCTATCGATACACCCAGACACCATTTTTGCCGCGGGCCTTCATGGCAAACAGCGCGTTGTCGGCGAAGGCCAGCAGCTCACTGGCATTCTGCGCCTGCGCCGGGTAGGCGGCCAGCCCCAGGCTGGCTTTTAATTGAACCGCCAGCCTCTGCTGCTTGAGGTAAACCGTTTGCCGGATACGGCGTTGAATGTCGGCCGCCCGCTCCTGGGCCTGGATCAGGTCACAACCCGGCAGCACGACCACGAATTCGTCACCGGCATAGGCCACTGCATAGGCCGGTGGCGTGAGGGGCTGGTTGATGGTGGCGGCCACCTCCTTGATGACCTGGCTTCCATGAAGGTGACCGTGGGTATCCACGATTTCCTTGAAGTTGTCCAAATCCATAAATATCAGAGAAATGCCGCTGCCCTCGTAGCGGCCGGAAGCGATCAGCTCAGGCAGGGACTGGTAGAGAAAACGCCGGTTATACAACCCCGTCAGCGTATCGCGCAGGGCCAGACTGCGAAAGTTGCGCTCGCTCTCGCGCAGTGCTTCCTCAGCGGCTTTGCGTGAGGTGATGTCCACCATCGTGATGACGATGCGCGAAAGGGTCTCTTCGTGGCCGGACACGGCCAGCGCTTTCGATAAAACGGTCTTGCGATTGCCTTTGAGAGAGGTGATCACCTGCTCCCGCTCCTGGCTGATGTTCCCCTCGGCAATCATGAGCACGACTTCCCGGGCCACCTCCAGTAATTCTTCGGATTGACCCAAGGGCAGACCGAAGGACATATCCTGCCGGCGGTCGGCTTCGACAAGGGCCATAAAGGCCCGGTTGAAATCGATGGTCTGAACCAGTTCCATGCAATGGCGGACCTCATCCGGGTTGCTTTGCAGGTAAGCCCTGAAATCCTGAACACCCTGGCTGCGCAATGCATCAATGTGGTTTTTGAGCTGCGAGGCATCCCTTTCGATCATGGCCACCGGGGCGGAATGAAACAGAACATGATACCGATGATCGCTTTCCTGGACAGCCTCGGCCGCTTGTTTCATCACGGAAAAATCTTCGACAAAGATGATCGCGCCTTCCGCTGTGCCGGCGGCATTGACCACCGGGCTCATGTGAAACCGCAGTTCTAAGCATTCCTCCTGACGGTTGACGCAGGGATGCGCCATAACGGCCGACCGGCCCGTTTCCAGGCAGTGGCGCAGCTCATCGCTGACCCCCGCCTCAACAAATACGGGCAGTTCAAAAGCATTGTTTTGAGCGGAATCCTGTTCCTCCGGCCACCCCAAGAGGGTCCGCATTTTACGATTCAGCCCGGTGATGTGACCCTGAGCGTCAATGGTGAAAATGCCGAAAGGCGCGCTGTCTCCCAGGAGACGGTTCCGTCGCTCGATTTGCGCCATGGCGTCCTCGAGCTGCCGACAGCGTTCCTGCAGGGCCTGAATCTCCACCGGGTCCGGGTTTTGGTTTATGGTCCTGTCGGGTTGCGGGGTCATCGACCACCTCAGGTTTTGGTGTTATCATTGACCGCCGGCACAGGGTGGGTTACCTGCGCGGCGTTCATCAGAGGGCCGGAGCACGTGGATGCTGACCGAGTCGCGGCCAAAACGATTTCCCAATCTCAGATTGCGCCAGGGTCAAGATGCATCGGCGCACAGGCTTCAGCGACGCCGTGAAATGTACCCCGGGGCCTGCGGATGGGTCCTGCGGCCATGTCAAGAAGAAGTCGTGTCCCGAGGCCCGCCATTCGTTAGGACTGCCGCCGATGCGGCCGCCGCCGGGGGCCTTGGATACGGCTTTAGAATTATTAAAAGAGATAATTCCGATTCCGTTACCATGCAACCACCAGCAACCGGGGATGATCTATGGACCGGGGACTTCCACCGCTTTCCTGTCCCCGTCGCCAGCACGCTAAGAGAGCACCCGGCGGCGTATCAACACCCCTTCGGCAATTGGCACGGCGGTTGGCGCCCTGCCGGTTGGTCCGCCGCGATCCGCTGAACGAACGTCAACCGGCGCGCAACCGGGGGTCGAACCGAAGCCCAAGGCTCGATTTTGATGACATCAGCTGGCCAAGCCAGACCGTTGTTGCGGGCGGCATCGTTTATCTAGAGCGTGATCTTGGTGCCCAAAACCTGGAGGAACTTGGCGAGCCAGTCCGGATGCGCAGGCCAGGCGGGAGCGGTCACGAGATGGCCGTCCACATGCGCCGTGTCCACGGGGATATCGACGTAGGTCCCGCCGGCGCGGGTAACATCGGGTCCTACGGCCGGATAAGCCGAACAGCCTTTGCCCTCTAAAACACCGGCCGCCGCCAGCACCTGGGCACCGTGGCAAATGGCGGCCACGGGCTTCTTGGTTTGGAAAAAGTGGCGCACGATCTCCAGGACCGTCTGGTTCAGGCGGATGTACTCCGGTGCCCGCCCGCCGGGGATCACCAGGGCGTCATAGTCCTCGGCCTGGATCTCTGCGAAGGTGGCGTTGAGGGTGAAGTTGTGACCGGGCTTCTCACTGTAGGTCTGGTCACCCTCGAAATCATGAATGGCCGTGCGCACCGTTTCATCGGCCTTCTTGTCGGGACAAACCGCGTGGACCGTGTGCCCCACCATCAAGAGGGCCTGGAAAGGTACCATGACTTCGTAGTCTTCCACATAATCACCCACGATCATCAAAATTTTTTTTGCTCCCATGGGATTCTCCTTTCGTTGGGGTTGCATGTCGTGAAGGATGCGTGCCGTACGCCATACATTTTAACCTAATCATTGGCGGGTCTGAAACCAATAGCGATTGGACAGGGGGCTTTCCCCAACCCAGCCGCCGCCCCCTGAAACCAAGACCAATTCCGGATACAAGAGGGGCGGATGGACGGGTTTGATAGGATTCCGAAATGCCACCCCCCCCGGACCTGAATAACGTTGCTTGGACCCTTTCGCGTAGTGCTTTCCACTGACCCGCTGCGTTCCGTTGGCACTCTGATGCGATGCTTTTCCGCAATGAATCCCGGTATGGTCTCCCATCGCCATTCATATGCGAGGCCGATCGACAACGGCGGGCGCTCCGCGAGCGTGGTCACCGGAAGAACGAAACAAACGGCAACGGAAGTATAGACGCTTTGGAGATTAGCATGCGCTTGGCCGGCCAGGTCGAAGGCCACCCGCCAGATGACGATCCGCCTTGGATGCGCTTTTCGTTTGCAACGTCCTGGTGTGGGCCGCCAGGGCCTCTCCAAAAGAGGGCTCTGAATCCGGCAATGAGGGCCCTTCGAGGGCCGCTGGAGACCATCGACAAACCGGCCATGGGCGGTTGCTCCTTCGCCGAAGGGCCTTACGGCGTCACACGCCCTCCGCAGGGCGACCATCAGCCGCACGCCCGTCCTTCGCCTAAAGGTGCCGGGGCCAAACAGGGTCTTTTGGCAAGGCCCTCATTTCAGCACGGCAAATCCTTTGGACGGATATCCCCGCCGGGCAGCCTCCGGGAAGAACTGCAGGAAGGCATCGCAGGCGGCCGAGGCGCGTCCACGGGTCGGGGCCAGCGCAATCTCGCGGCCAAAGCGTTTCGCCTGGGGCAGCTCCATCCAGGAAAGCTGCTGCGGGCAGACGTTGGCGTAATAGCGGGCGAGATGAGCGAAGATAAGCCCCACGTCGGCCAGATCATGCCGCAGGGCATAGGGCACATCCCGGTGCTGGATGGCCAGACGACCGGGGAAGTCCCCGACTTCTCCCGCCAATAGCATTGCCGTTCGATCGGTCCCCAAAACCGCTTCCAGCGTCTGGAGGTATTGGGCGCGTGCACCGGGTTCGCGCGAAGTGGCCCATACGAGGCGGGGTTTGCGGGTGGCAATCTGCCCCAGGGAGAGCCCTTCCAGCCCGGCCTGGCGACGCAGCATCAGGCCCATGCCCTTGTGCTTTGCGAAGACGGTGAAATCATCGCCGACGATATTGGCCGCGGCAAGCTTTTTGAGGGCCTCCGGGCCGGCCATGATAATATCCGGAAACACCGGCCGGTCGTCTCCGATGGGCAGCACCGCATTGCCCAGCCGCAGCCCCCCGCTGCGAAGCGCATCCATGATCATGCCCTGGGGCAGGGTGATCACCAAAATGTCACCGGCTTCGATAGCGGGGCCGCCGTGGGCCGCGCACCAGTCGGGGAACGCCTCCAGGGCGATGGGCAGCAATGCCGGGAAGTGATTGCCTTCGGTGAAAATCGTCAAAAGGGCCGAACCGTCGATGGGACCGACCAGGTCGGGAACGGCATTGGTGTGGCCCGCAAGCGTGGGGAACTTGCGCTCGGGTCCGAACCGGGGCCAATCCATGGTTTGAACCTCCCTTAAAGGGTTGATGAAAAGCCTCAGTTGCCATTTACGGCCTGCGCGTATATCATATCCGCAAATCCAATGGACGCTGTCATGCCGACCGATTGATTGAAGCCGGCCGGAGAATCATCATGGACCCCATCGAAATCAACTACCCGGTTTACACGGTGGACCGGGAAATCCTTCTGGCCTCCGGAACCCTGGTTTCGGAAGCATTGCTGGATGAGCTTATCGCCGGGGCGCCCCAGCCGCCTTCGGCGCCCCAGCCCCTCTTGTCCCACGCCAGGGTCCGCAACGATATCCACGATCTCTTTGGCAACCCATCCTACCGCATCGTTTTCTCGGATAAACGACGCAATGAGCGCATCATGGAACTGCTCGGCAAGGTGGAGCTGGTTGATCCGGTCCTGGCCTCGCTCGATTACTTCCGGCGCAACGACCGCTATACCTACCGGCACATTCTCCTGGTGATGATGCTCAGCGCCCTTCTGGCCCGGGAGCTGCTGGAAAATACGGCTGAACAGCAGATGGGCACCATGGCCGGGCCAATGCACGATATCGGCAAAACGTCCATCCCTCTTGCGATCTTGCAGAAAAAACAACCCCTGAACGAGGCCGAATACCGCTACCTCAAGCATCATGCCATCGCCGGATACGTTTTGCTGGCCTATTACCTGCGCGACCCGCGCTGCCTGGCGGCCCGGGTCGCACGCGACCACCACGAGCGCCGCAACGGAACCGGCTATCCCCGGGGAATCGCGCTGCGCGACCCCATGATCGAAATCATCATGGCCTGCGACGTGTTCGACGCTCTCATTTCACCGCGACCCTACAGGCCGCAATCCTTCGATACGCGAACCGCCCTGGAGGAGCTCACCGGCATGGCCGCAGAAGGGGCCCTGGATCGCGACGTGGTGCGGGCCTTGGTCAGTTTCAACCGCAAATCCCATCCACACTACCGCGACTGCCATTTTTCCCACGAAAAACGCGGAACCCCGCCGCCAGGAAATCTCTATGCCGTTCGCGCCGACCGTACGGGCCCGTCTGAAAACGACAATTAAACGGGTGCCATCGGCGCTTCTAAGAAGCCTATAGAG
>JASFFM010000236.1:0-7141 GCA_050124295.1 Desulfobacterales bacterium
CCAATCGGTGCCTTCCGTCGTCATGCCCCGATGGGAGGCTTACATGCAACTGCACCGCCGAATATCGTCCGACCTTTATCCGACCATTGGCAATCACGACCTGGTGGGCGCCAACCCCGAGGATGGATCACCGCCGGAAAAAAATCCGCGGGCGATGTTTCTGGCGCAGACCGGTTTGGATCGCACCTACTATTCTTTCGATGCGGTCGGATATCACTTTGTGGTCCTCGATTCGATTCAAATCACACAGGATCACTTTCAATATCACGGGCAGATCGGGCCCGAGCAGATCGAATGGCTTAAAAAGGATCTGGCGCAGACCCCCAAAGGCACGCCCATCGTGATCACCACGCATATGCCGCTGCTGACGGCTTTTTACGCCGCATCGGCGGGAGGAACCTTCGCCGCCCCCAAAAACCGGGTGGTCGTCAATAACATCGAGATTCTCAAACTGATCGCCGACCACAACGTCATTCTCGTCTTGCAGGGTCATTTGCATGTCAAGGAAATGATTCGATGGCAGAACACCACCTTCATCACTGGCGGTGCGGTCTGCGGTAAATGGTGGCGAGGCGCCTGGTATGGCGCCCAGGAGGGGTTCAACGTGATCACCTTGGCGGGTTCCCAAGTCGGATGGGACTATATCGATTATGGTTGGCAGGCGCGCCGTCCTTCCAAAAAATAATTCCGTCATCCCTTGTCATGGCCACCTCGAAGGGCGTTTCCTGACGGCAATCGCGGCTTGCGCATCTGTTCATCCCCTTTTACGAAGGTCAACCAGTGACCCATAAGGTAAATTCCAATATCCAGCGCTGGGGCCAATCACTGGGACGCGGGGTCATCGAGCCCGTGGCCTTCTATTTGGAGAAGCGCCTGATCATCGTCTTTGTTATGGGTTTTGCCAGTGGCCTGCCGTTTCTGCTTACCGGTGCCACCTTGTCCATCCGGCTGGCGGAGTCCGGAATATCCCTTACCACCATTGGGCTTTTTGCCCTCGTGGGCACCCCCTATAACCTTAAGTGCCTGTGGGCACCATTGATCGACCGCCTGGACATTCCGGGCCTAACCGCCCTTTTCGGTCGCCGGCGTTCCTGGATGATGCTTATTCAGATGGGCTTGATGGCCTCCATTGTGGCTCTCGGGGTGAGCGATCCTGAATTATGGCCCGAATGGACCGCCTTTTTTGCATTCTTGGTAGCGTTCTTTTCAGCCAGCCAGGACATTGTCATCGACGCCTACCGCATTGAAATCCTGGATGACCATCAACAAGGTGCCGGGGCCGCGATGACCCAAGCGGGCTACCGCTTCGGTTTGCTGGCGGCCGGCGCCGGGGCCCTCTACCTGGCCAGCAGCATCGACTGGTCTCTGGTCTATGGGGGTATGGCCGTCCTGGTCCTGGTTGGTTTCGTGACGGCTTTGCTGGCCCCGGTGCCCAAGATCGGCGATCATAGCGAAATGCTCGAAGAAGACCATGGCTGGTTCCAGGCCACCGTTGTGGCACCGTTTGTGGAGTTTTTCCAGCGCAACAATGCGGGCGTCGCCGTGGCCATTCTTGCTTTTATTCTGCTTTACAAGTTTGGTGATGCATTTGCCGGCGTTATGGCGAATCCGTTTTATATCCAGATCGGATTCACAAAAATTGAAATCGCCAATGTCAGCAAGATTTTCGGTGTGTTGGCAACCCTCACGGGTGTGTTTCTGGGCGGGCAGGTGGTGAAGCGTTTTGGCATTTTGAACAGCCTGCTGTACTGCGGAATTCTGCAAATGGTATCCAATCTGATGTTCGCTGCCCAAGCGGCCATCGGACCGGAAGTGGGGTTCCTGTTTCTCACCATCGGTATCGAAAATCTATCCGGCGGGATGGGCTCGGCGGCATTCGTGGCCTACCTGTCGTTGCTCTGCAATACAGCCTATACTGGAACCCAGTATGCGCTGTTCACCTCCTTTATGGCTTTCGGCCGAACCTGGCTCTCGGCGACATCCGGTTGGGCCGCCGACCAGACGGATTGGGTGACTTTTTTTATTGCTTCCACCTTCGTTGCTCTACCGGGTTTGTTGATGCTGTTGTGGATGATGCGCCGCCTGCCCATGGATGTACAACGCGGTCGGCAAAAGTAGCCGCCGCTGAGCACAAGTATCTGGCATAGGTTAGAAGAGGGAAAGAGCGATTTGTTTCTGCCGCAAACAAGCGACGGGTGCGGTAGATTACTCTTCCACTCGCTAATCGTGGCCTTATGCACCTGATAGAAACCACTTAAAGGCAAGAGGAAGGCCTTTTGGCAATTCTTTTTCCACGGGTGTTTAACGATTCTCAGGAATATTCGACTTCAGATATGGCCAAGGGCTTTTTACGGCACTCATCGAATGACATGGTTATAGATGGTCTTCAGCTTTCTTCGCCAACGCCAAAGGTAGGTGTATTTCTCAAGCTTCCGGGGCAGGATTTGGCGAAGTTTATTCAGGGGCCCAAAACATCTGCTGTGAAATTCGAATACCACATAGCGCGCTGGAACGCTGCCAGGATTGGACATGCCATGGGGTTCACCCGCGGCGTAATAGATGACGCTGCCCGGACAAACACGCTCACCGAGTGTCTCGACCTCTCCCTCCAACACAAGAATGGCCACATTGTATTGATCCGCATGGGCCTTGTATCCTGCCCCGGGCGCAAGGCTGGAGGCATGACTGTGAAGCTTGCCCAAGTGACGGGTCGGGCCTTCGAAAAGGAGTGATAGGGCAAAACCCTTCCTATTCTGTGGCCAATTTTCCTGCAACGAATAAACCCCGAATGACAGGGCCTTGGGTTCATTCTCCTCCCGGCCTTTCCACTTGAACATCAGATAGGTGGCCGGCGCCTCTCCAACGGTTTGCAAGGTGTGGGGATAGTCGGCGGGATAGTACACGATCCTGCCTGGGAACAATCGCTGGCGCTCGCTGCCATCCAGATGCTTTTTTTCCGGCAAAATGGCCTCAACCTCTCCGCATAAAACAATCAGGATTTCCTCCTCGTTGTGAGCATGCGGCGGATGGGGTGATTTGCCAACTTCCAGGACCGAAGCATGACAGCTCAAGTCCCAAATGCCTTTGGCTGAACCGCGAAAAAGCGGGGTGGGTTTCCACGACACCCCCGGCGGAAGCTCAAGCGGCAGTTCCAGCCGTTTGATGCAACTCGTCAATTTGTTTAGCCTTTCCGCCATAATGATATGCTACCTCCCGGGAAAGAATTCAACACGCCCCAGGGATCCAGGCAAATAATGTCGCAGGACGGTTTTGAGATAAGCCGCGCTCCCGGGGGGCTTTCGCTTAAGCCATTCTCCGGTTTGGCACATGTTTTGATAGAGCTTGCATGTCGTACAGGGGATGTCATTGCGCGCGAGCTGCTTGCCCAGCAACATTTCCCGAGCATATACCATTTTTTCGCCGTTGTGACTCCTTATCAGACCATCCCGGAAGGCATTGCCGCCGAAATGACCCCAGAAATTTCGGGCGCACCCGAGGACTTTGCCGTCCCAGTTGATCTGGGGAGCATCCCAGAGTTGATGGCAGATGCCCTGCATATAATCAGTGCCGTTAATTCTGCGGTATTGTTCCCGCGATGCGGCACCGATTAGTTTCACGAGGGATGCTTTATCGGTGATGGGCGAGATATCCTCATCCCATGAAAGTTTCAAGTTGAATTCCATACCCAACTGTTGCGCAAGGTGGCGTGCGGCTGGAATCTCGTCTTGGTTATGTCCGAATGCAATGAATTGCCAGATCAATCGTGGCCAGTCGGATTGATACTGTTTTTTGAAATGGTTGATCTTCTCAATATGATCGATAACATCATCGATATTGCCCCCGACACGGTAGCGGGTATAGGATGAATTGGTGGCCCCATCGATGGAGCAGCACAGCGTACGGAGCCTGTAGCGCACGACACCCTCTAGCACCTCCTTGCTGACCGTATTGAGGTTGGCGCCATTGCGTATGTGTAAACAAACACGCTTTTGATCAGCATATTGTAACATGGCCAATAGATCGGGGTTAAGAAATACTTCTCCATAGTTCGAAAGCTCGATATCTTTGAGCTGCGAATTGGCATCCACAATTTTACGGAAATTTTTGAGCTCCAGAAATCCACGCCCGATGACGGGCAGTGCTGCCCGACGGGTCATTGGGCAGGATGGACACTTCAATTGACACACCGATGACACTTCAAGGCGAATTTTTCGGGAAATGACTTTTATCAACGACCCAGCCTGCTCTCTGAAAATGATCCAAAATGCATTAAGCCTGCCCCGCAGAGCGATCCAATCCATAGGGCGAGACCCCCGCACGACTTCTGCATTGTGCTCAGCTGATATATCATTGCGGCAGGTTGACGACAACCCATGACGAAAATGGGGCTGCGGACGGGGGGCACCTTGACGAGTGACCGACAGCTTTGGCCTTCTTAGAAGCCCGTCAACCGTCACCAGGGTAATGGAATGGTAAAAGACGTTCCCGATGATCTGTCAAGTGCAATGGATGGCCAGATGGTCACCGTGGGAAAGGATTTCCCTGGTATCGACCTCAGCCTCGGTCAAAAGTCGCACTTGGCCTGGATTTCGTCATACTTGAATGGACCGGCGACGATCGACCGCCATTCTGAGAAACATTTAGGAAGGTTGTGACCGATCGGCACGGTCGACAGCGCCTATGAGACCTTACCCGTCGGCCGGTTTCTTTTTCCGGCTGGAGCAGAGCCTTCCGGCATCGATCGCCCATTTTAGAGGTCAGCATCTGCGATCTGGGCTTGCCGCCAGGCCATCCTAAGATCAATGGAAGAGTATTGGGTGGATCGACGGGAACCGCCGTCGCAGGGGCAAGAGAGCGTTTAATGGGAGGACGATCTCCTACGGCTGTTACGGTCGCGGGTTGGGGATAACGCCGGATCGTTCCCATTAGGCTGCAATCGTTTCATCCGACATGGCGAACGCCGGGGCCCCGCTTTCAGCCGCCTTGACCCGGGTATGTGGCGCATTGGTGGCGCGTAGTGTGCACAAGCGATTTTTTCGGGAAGCCTTCTTTCCCCGGAATAGATGTCGATGAACGCTTATAATGCCTCATTGGATATTGATCGGGGGGTGAATATACCCCCCACTCTTTTGGCAGGTACCATATCGAAAACATCCGCAATGATTTTTGGCATCTCGTTGTTGCCGGTTTCGATTCGGCGTCCTCCCGGAGGTGTAACCCCCTCCATTCGTCCATTGATCGGCCCGATGCTTTTTAGTCGTGCCTTTGCGGCGATGGCCGACAGGGGTCTTTCTCTCCCGCGCGCGTATGACTCGCATGTTCTTTCAACGATCGCCCGATCGATGGTCGGAGACTGATGCCCTTTTTCCTCCGGGTATGTCGAGCTTGACCGGTTCACAAAGCAGCTTGGCATTGATTGCGGTTTGCCCGCAGTTTTGACATTGGTAGCGATCGACGTGGGTGCGATTTTGGCAATATTTGGGGGGCATCGTTCCTTTGGTCCCGCACCAATCCGCTTTGGTGCCGGCCCCTTGGACTTTACAAATATTGCCCGGGTCCAAGGCAACGGCGCCGCATTGGGCACAGATACAGGCGCGGGTATCTTTGGGTACGGGGATGTGATGTTTCGCTTTCATGTGGCTGTCTCCTCTCGCGACACGATGTGATGTATGACAAGTTGCGCTTTGCACGCCCAATCGTATTCCAATTGTCAGACACGAAATGAGGAAAAATTTATACTATCCTAAAAGATAGGATCGGCCCTTGCAAGCGTCAATCTTTCACCTTTTCGGTTTATGCGCAGAAGATGCAGGATAGGAAACGGGCAGGGCCATTTTTGACGATCCCTTCCGTGATTTCGATTGGTTTTCACCGGGGGTCTAATGCTTCCTCTGCGGCTGGGCGGTGATAAAGATGAATCCCATCCATAGACCACGGGTGGAAGGGTGGCGATGACCCCGAGGTGATCCTCAGTCCCTCATCGAAACCTTGATTTTCTTCGGTATTTCCACGATTCCAATTGAATACGAGCACCCATCGCCAAATGAGGGGTTCCGATTGCCATCGTGGCCAAACCGAGGTTCCCCCCGGGATGAAATTTTCCATCGGATCGATTCTTCAGCGGTAGGGGTAACTTGCAGTCCTAGGCAAGGTTGTCGCGGACTGGAGGCCAGGCTTCAGCGCCCCTGGCGGGCAAAGAAACACGATTTGAGGCGGTTTCGAAACGGTGGTCCATCCATACGCTGTAGGTCCTGCGGGCGGGACGATTTTAAGCACCCCCCGGCGGCGGTGGCGCTCTGCCCTTATCATCCCATCAGCTTGAAGCGGGCCCGCCGGGCCCCCATGGTCTGCCCCATGTTTTCAGGTCCCTCGCCCTTGACCGGTCGGCATCGGCGCGCAATGTTTTTCATTAAAGCAACGTCGCACCAGAGACAGGAGGCACCTATGGAACCCATCGCCACCCATCGCCGCCCGGACGCCGGGTGGCATTTCGACAATAGCTATACCCGTCTGCCTGAGGAATTCTATGCCCGTTTGAATCCGACGCCGGTACGCGCCCCCAAGCTGGTGGTGTTCAACGAGGCGCTGGCCCGGTCCCTGGGGTTGAACCCCGAGGCCCTGAAGGACGCGGAGGGGGCCGCCACATTTTCAGGCAACCGGATTCCCGCAGGCGCAGAGCCCATTGCCCAGGCCTATGCCGGCCATCAATTCGGCCACTTCACCATGCTGGGCGATGGGCGGGCGATATTGCTGGGTGAGCAGGTGACACCGGAAGGTGAGCGATTCGACATTCAGTTCAAGGGGTCCGGCAAGACCCCTTTTTCGCGCCGGGGGGACGGGCGAGCCGCCCTGGGTCCCATGCTCCGGGAGTACATCATCAGCGAGGCCCTCTGCGCTTTGGGCATCCCGACCACCCGCAGCCTTGCGGTGGTGACCACCGGCGAACCGGTCTATCGTGAAACCGTGTTGCCCGGAGCCATCCTCACCCGTGTGGCCTCCAGTCACCTCCGCGTAGGAACCTTCGAGTATGCCGCGGCCCGGGGCGCCACCGACGGAATCCGGGCACTGGCCGATTACACCATCGACCGCCATTTTCCTGAACTGGCCGACACCCAAACACCCTATCTTGGCCTGTTTCGGG